>JAUVCD010000395.1 GCA_030590865.1 Myxococcales bacterium
ACCCGGTCTTCGGCCTCGGCGAGGATGGGATCCGCCGCAAAGGTCTGATGGTAGGGGCTGACCTGCGCATCCATTTCGCAGGCGGCGCAACGCTCATCTCGCCGATGGTCAGCATCGGCTACGAAGCGTTCTAGACCCGAGCCGTCTCGCACCGGTTTGCTGACCGGTAGACAGATAGGACCGACGGAGCACCGAGGGCTGGCCGCGGCGGGCGTTGGCGTGCGATACAGTGCATCCTGCCACCGGAGCCCTCATGCGAAACGATCCGCACAGCTACGCCGACTTGACCCAAGGACGAACCACCGACCTGGTATTGAACTGGATCGTCGATTTCGAGGACCGCAAGCTGCGCGGCACCGCCTGTGTGGTCCTCGACTCGCCGGCCGACGGGCCGCTGGATCTAGACACCCGAGACCTCCAGATCGCCGAGGTGATCGGCGATGATGGGGCACCGCTGGCCTTCGAGCTCGGTGACCCGGACGAGGTGCTCGGCCAGCGACTGCGGATCCAGCGCGACCGCCCGATCGGAACCGTGACGATTCTCTACGAGACCTCACCCGAGGCCTCGGCGCTGATGTGGCTCGAACCATCGCAGACCGATGGCGGCAAGCACCCCTTCATGTTGAGCCAGTGCCAAGCGATTCACGCGCGCTCGATGGCACCGCTGCAAGACAGCCCGCAAGTGAGGGCCACCTACAAGGCTCGGGTCACCATCCCATCCCAACTCTCGGCAGTGATGTCGGCGGCCCCTGGAAGCGAGGAGCCCGGGACCACACCGGAGACGAGGACCTTGGCATTTGACATGCCCCAGCCGATTCCATCCTACCTGCTGGCGCTAGCTGTAGGAGAGATCGAGAGTCGCGACTTGGGTCCGCGCACGCGAGTCTATGCCGAGCCGGGGGTGGTGAAGGCGGCAGCCTGGGAGTTCGCCGAGGTGGAGCAAATGCTCGAGGCGGCCGAAAGTGTCTTCGGTGCCTACGCCTGGGACCGATACGACTTCATCGTCTTGCCGCCGTCGTTTCCCCTTGGAGGCATGGAGAATCCGCGGATGACGTTCCTGACGCCGACGCTGCTGGCTGGGGACCGATCCTTGGTGTCGGTGCTGGCCCACGAGCTAGCCCATTCGTGGACGGGGAACCTGATCAACAATGCCACCAACGAGGACTTCTGGCTCAACGAGGGCTGGACGGTCTACGCAGAGCGGCGCATCGTCCAGGCGCTCTATGGCGCCGAAGCGGCGGCACAACAGTCACGGCTTGGTCGCCTGACGTTGGAGCAAACCATGCAGGAGCGAGAAGCGGCGGGGCAGACGAACGCGCTCAATTACCCCCAAGCAGGCCTCGATCCCGACGCCGAGTTCTCCAAGGTGCCTTACGAGAAAGGCTTCCTGCTGATCACCGCCCTCGAGCAAGTTGTCGGGCGGGAGGCTTTCGATGTCTTCATCGAGACCTACATGTCCCGGTTCCGGTTCCAGGCGCTGAGCACGGCGGGCTTCGCCAACTTCGTGCGAGAAGCCCTACCGAAAGCGGCTGAGCAAGTGGATCTCGACACCTGGCTCCATGGCGAAGGGATCCCGGCTGATGCGCCTGACTTCCACTCGGACCAGCTCGCGGCGCTGACCGAGCTGGCCAAGGGTTGGACCCCAGAGCGCTGTCCCAGCGCCAAGCAATGGTCCACCACCGAGACCATATTCTTCCTGTCCCTCTTGAAGCCCCAGGACGCCCCCGGAACCGAGGCGCTCGGCTCCTGGCTCGGCCTGCGCTCAACGGGCAACGCCGAGCTCCAGTGCGCCTGGCTCGCCCGGGCCGCCGAAGCAGGGATCTCAGGCATCGAGCCCGAGCTGCGCGACTTCATCAATCGCGTGGGGCGCACCAAGTTGCTCAAGCCGGTGATCGAGGCGATGGCGAAGGGCTCAGCTCTGCGACCCCTGGCCGAGCAACTGGTGGCGGCGAACCGAGGGCGTTGGCACGGCTCGACGCGGATGGCATTGGACGCCACCTTGGAGTGACGGCGACCTGACCGAGCTGCCATCGGCGGCGAGCGCTTGCCCCATTGGCCGATGACGCGGCCCAGTCATCTGGCTCGCTGTTTGGTCTACGGTGCACAGCATCAAGCGGGCCTGGGTGGATTGAGCGCGTCTCGCTGACGCTGATAGGCTCACGACATGAGAGTCACGAGGCTGAGCTTTTTGCTTGGAGCGCTCCTGGCGGGGTGCAGCTCCAATGGCAGCAACTCGGGTAGCGGCGGCACGGGCGGCGGTGGAACGTCGACTGGTGGCCGTGGGGGCACCGCGCCCGGGGTGACCAGCGACTGCGGTAGTGTGAGGATGACCGAATACAGTTCCACCGATCGCCGGTGGTGTGGCTTCGATCGGAATCACTCAGTACTCCCCCAGTTCGTGCGCGACGGAATGACGGTGGCCATCGCCGAGCCCTACAACGGCAGCTCCTACGACGGCGACAGCGGGGAGGCTTGTGGCGAGTGTTGGGAGATCGACACCACCTTCGCCACCCAGATCGTGATGGTCCACGACCTGTGTCCCATCGAGGGCAACCCGATCTGCGCGGGCAGCCACTTCCACTTCGACGTGGCCCATGAGGTGGCTACGGTCATCGATGGCGGCGGTTGGCTCGGCGAGGCCGCCGTACGCCGGGTGCCCTGTCCCGTGACGGGGGCCATCCACGCCTACATCAGCGACCGAAACGAATACGGCTACCTGAAGGTCGCCTTCTTCAACCACCGCTTTCCCATCCGCAGCGCCGAGTACCGCCCGGCCGATTCGGACCAATGGCTGCCGCTTGAGCGCTGCCTGGCCCGTTGGTGCGTCGAAGAGGACATGAGCACCTTCGCCGATGGCGGACCTGGTGCGGCGTTCCGGCTCACCAGCGCCGCCGGGGAGGCGGTGGAGGGGACCGCGGTGCTGACCTATGACGTCGGCGCTGAATCGGACTTCGACACCGGGATCCAGTTTGTACCGCCTACGCCGGAAGGCGAGGCCTGCGAGTTCGTGCCGCCCGGGGACGTGTACGACGAAACCTGGGGGGGCATCGACGGTGTGCGCTGGGAGCCCAATACTTGGGGCAGCACGACCCTGTCGGAGGTCAGCGCGGGCTGCGCCGACGACAGTTCATCTTGTCTGCTCCTCAGCAACTTCGAAGGCAGCGGCCTCCACATCACTTACCGGCACGTCTTCCCGACGGCGACCTTCTCCCGCCTGTCCCTCCAGCTGAGGGCCCAGTCTGGTGGCGGGCAGCTCGAAGTGGCGCCCCGATCGGAAGACGCGCGCTGCGCCAATCCCACCACCGTGCAAGTCGGCGACCAGTGGGACCTGGTGGAGATCGACGTTCCGGACAGCTGTCCAGACACCAGCGAGCTCCACGGGCTCACCATCAGCCTGCCGAGCGCGGCGATGGATCTGCTGGTGGACGAGATCCGTTACGAGTGACGGTGCCAACCACGACGGGGAAACCGCAGCGCGACGCCGGCGCCACTGCGTGGCCAACTCGGTCCAGCGGAGCGTCGATGACGCTTGGTGTTGTAGCAGCCCATGTTGGTTCCTCTCTCCGGAGGCCGGCCTATCAGGCTAAGCCTCAGGCGCACTCGCACGGTCGCCTATGACTCATTCGAAAAATGGGGGGTCGTCGCTGCGAGACAGCTCAGTGATGTCTGGTCCCAAGCGCCCCCAGCAGGCGGTTCGCTGACGTTACAACCCCAGGAGAACTCGATTGAAATCCAGACGAACGCAGCGTTAGTATTGCCGGATCTACCATGAGCAAACGGGACGAACTTGGGGACTTGCTGCAGACCGAGCTGCTTGGATACAAGCTGACCAAGCAGATTGGCACGGGCGGCATGGCGATCGTCTTCGAGGGAACGAACACCCTTAATCCGAGCATCAAGCGAGCTCTGAAGGTGATTCGACCAGAGCTTGCTTCAAGCGACGATTTCGTCTTTCGTGTCACCCGAGAGGCCCAGATCCTCGAAGAGCTGCAACATCGTAACGTCGTTCGCTTCTACGGGATTCGCTGGTCGCCCAACAACGAGCACCTCGTAATGGAGCTTGAGCTGTTAGATGGTGAGCCCCTGAGTGACGTGGCGGCCGAGGGTCCATCCACCACCGAGGACGTCCTCAACTGGTTGCTTCAAGCTGCCGAAGGGGTGGCTGCGGCTCACGAGCTCAACATCGTGCACCGCGATCTAAAGCCAGAAAACCTCATTCTCACCAAAAAAGGGCACGTCAAAGTGCTCGACTTCGGCATCGCCAAAGCGCTTGATGACACCGAGCGGGCCAACACTCAGACGGTGGCGGGGACGGTGCACGGCTCGCCTGCCTATATGGCTCCCGAGGTCTGCAAGGGCGACGTTCCTGATACCGCCGCTGATGTCTATGGGCTGGGGATGTGCCTCTACGAGCTCTTGCTTGGCTACCACCCTTTCCATGCACCCGGCACGGCACGGCGGACGGGCCAGCAGCTCATGTTTGCTCAGATCCAAGAGGATCTTCCCGAACTGTCCGAGCTACGTGAAGACGTATCCGAAGCCTTGGTGATCATCGCGTCCCGCGCGACCGCCAAAGATCCAGCGGCTCGATACCCATCAGCGCTGGAGCTAGCCGACGCAATACGCGGCGTGTTGGGTTCGGCGGGGGGGGGGCCAAGAGCACGGGACAGCCTATCGTCGAGCGCCTCCGATACACGGTTTGCCCTACCTACCTTCGGCAAGAGCAGCACGACCAAGAGTGCGTTGGTCAAGTCAGCAAACGAAAAGCCAAGCGGGAAGGGCAAGCGGGTGGGGATTGCCCTCGCCGCCGCCGCGATCCTGGGTGGAGCCGCCTTGGTCTACACGACCACGCCGTCAGAGAGCGTCCACGATCTCGACGCCTCAGTGGCTTTGCTGATCAATCCCGAGGAGATCAAGCTGCCACTCAACGTCTGGGTGCTCATCGAAACACCGCGTCGGCCGGTGGTGCTCGGCATCCCGTGGAACATGCGGGAGAAGAAGAAGCCGCCGCCGAAGATCCTCCAAGGCTTTCGTCCGGAGCTGCGGGTCCTTTCGCCCTCGGTCGCCTACGAGATCCAGCGCCACGAGGTCACTTGGGAGGAGCTCGAACCCTTCCTTCAAGAGCGGTCCGAGCTGCAATTCTCCCGACCGCCGTTCGTGCCCAAAGCGGCCGACGCACGAGCAAAGCTGCCCGCGACCGGCATGCCGTGGAAGGTCGCTTCGGTCTATTGCGAGAGCCTCGGTGGCTCGCTGCCTTCCGAGGCGCAATGGGAATACGCGGCCCGGGGTGAGGAGCTTCGGCAGTTTCCTTGGGGCAGCGGCCTGCTCGACAAGAGCCGCACCAACGCGCTGCAGGTCGACGGGACCGTGGTGGCCAAAGTCGAGTCCAGCTCGCAGGACCGAACTCCGGCGACGGCCGACAAACGGGCCATCTTCGACCTGATGGGCAACGCCCGGGAAATGACCGTCGACGTGTGGAGAGATTGCACCGACGGCAACCGTCCCGCCTGGATCGCGAAACTCGCCGATCGCGACTACTGCCCGGTTCGTGGCTATCCCCTCATCAACCGACCGGGCAAGCTCGATCCGACCGAAGGAGCGAGCTACCGCGGAATGGTCTGTCTTGGCGGCAAGCACTGCATTGAGAAGTTCGCCAAGGCTCGTGCCGACGTGGGCTTTCGCTGCGTACGGACGCCAAAGCCAGTGAATGAGGACAACCAGAAGAAGGGGGGGTGAACTTGGCTGTCACCCGAGCTCGACCGATGCGAGGAGGGATGGCTGGAGAGCCGTCCCCCGCCCTGCGTGCTCTGTTCGATCTACCGCTCAAGCACGAGGTCACCGCAGATCTCACGGCCCGGATCGAACAGCTTGCTCAGAGTGCCAAGGGAACGGATCCGGAACAAGGCGATTGGTTGCCGATCTACGACCAGGCCATCGCGACCACGGAGGCGTTGATTGAGGATGTTGGAGAGCGCATAGACGAGATCCAACGAACGTCGCTCGACGGTGACGATCCGATGGAGATCAAACAGCGTTTCCTCAACACGCCGCGCAAGGAGGCCGAGACAGCAATCAACGAGGTGAAGGGGGCACTGCAGAAGGCGAGCAAGACTTGCATCGACCGGGCCAAGCGCCAACTCGACCACGTCTCGACCCAGTGCTACGACGCGGCGAAGGGCTCGGTTCAGCTCAACGAAGCTCAGGGTGAGGTAGCCAACCACCTGGTGGTCGAGGAGTCCTGGTGGTCAGAGATCTCGGGCTACGCCCTGCGCTGTGCCGACGAGTGGAGCCACAGTGCGCAGAAGAGCGGCGACAAGGCGCTCACCGCTGCTACGAGCAAAGCGTTGGTCAAGCTGATGAAGCTCACCAAGGGGGATGGGCTACGCCCCCCTGCTGAGCCGGAGGCTCTTCGAAATGAGGTCGATCTCGGAGCAGCGCCGCCGCCCATCAAGCTCACGGTGCCGACCTTCATGGCGGCACTAGGCAAATATGTGCGGACCCGAGTGATGGCCGTGGGCATCTTCGGAACCGCGCTCACCGTACTGTTCGTCATCCTTGCGGGGGTGTTCCAAGGCGACGAAACCGGAGAGGGAGCGGCCGGGGGACGGGGCGGGGCCAGCTCGATGATGATCCGCGGTGGGCTCATGCTCGCAGTGTTACCGCTCACGATCATCTTCGGCTACATGGCGGTTCGCAAAGAACGCAGCGAGCAAATGGCAGAGGCGCTCGAATCTGGCACCACCGCGACGCTTAGCCATACGAAGAAAGCGCTGGACAAGGCGTTCGAAGGTCATCGTGGTGCCATCGAACGTTGGTTCCAAGCTCGGCTCGAAGACTGGTTAGCGTCTCTCGACCTCTACTGGAGCGAGAATGTCGGAAAGGCGCTCGGCGAGCTCGAGAAAGAGGGCGCCGGCGCGGTGGCGGAGGCCAAGCTTCGGCAAACCAAGAGCAATGAGAAACTGAGCACCTATCGCAGTCTAAAAAACCAGCTCTCCCAATCACTGCTCTTCGATCTCAAGCGCCAGAACCGTGATCTGCGCGCCAGAGCCAACGACAAGGTCGACGTCGTCGAAGAGAACGACGGTGGTCGGTGAAGCTTGATAGCTGTCAACAAGAGGGGAGAATGCCATGGCGGGCAAAGGACCGGGGCCGAGCCTCACCGATGAACTGATCACCGAGCAGCAGGCGGTGGTTGAGGAAGAGCAGGCCAACCAGGCAGCCGAGCTGTCAGCTCTGCAAGAGCAGCTCGATGTGGCCACCGGTGGGGTGAGCGAAGCCCGGGCATCGGCGGCCGCAGCGACGGCGGCTTCGGAGGCCGCCGCGACCGAGCGGTCCGAGGCCAACGCTGCCGCTGAGCGGGCCGCTCAGGCCCGTGCAGCGGGCCAAGCCCACGAGGCGAGCGCGACCCATGCCGCGACGGAGGCAGCCCAAGCTCAGGCCCGAGCACAGGAGGCCAGCGACGTTGCCGAGCAGGTCGCTGGGGATGCCGATACCGCAGCTGAGGAGACCTCGACGGCAGCCGAACAGGCAGGAGACGTCGCCGAAGAAGCCGCCACCGCAGCAGACACCGCCCAAGAGGCAGTGGACGAGCTCGACGAGATCGCCGACAAAGCCGAGGACGCTCACGAAGAGGCGGAGCAGGCTACCGAGCAGGCCGAGGCAAAGCTCGAGATCGCCGAGGACGCCGCCGCGAGCGCCGAGGCTGCCGAGACCGTAGCAGAGGCGGCCGCTCAAGAGGCTCACAGCACGGGGATGCATGTGTCCCAGCTGGCCAACGAAGCGAGCGCGACAGCCTCGACGGCAGCCGAGCAGGCGTCGGCGGCTGAGGCAAGTGCCGCCGAGGCGCAGAGCGACCAGGCGCAAGCCGAGAGCGAGCTGGCTGAGGTCGACGCTATCGCCGAACAGGTGGAATCGAGCGCCGTCGATGCTCAGGCCGATCTGGGGGAAGCCCAAGCTGCGGGAGCGGTTGCCCAGCAGGCTCTGGCGGAGGTCGAGGGCGTCGCCGGTGAGGCCGAGCAGGCCGCGTCTGAAGGCGGGGCGTCAGCGCAGGTCGCCCAAGCCAAGGCAGCCGCGATGAGCTCGGCGGTGGAGGCGGCACAAGGCTACGTCGCAGACATCGGACAGCTTGAAGAAGAGGCGCAACAACAGGCCGATACGGCTTCCGATCTCGAACAACAGGTTCAAGAAGATCAGACCCAAGCCACCGACGAGCTGGCGCTCATCGAACAGTCGAAGCTGGCGGTGGATGAGGCGGCGGAGAGCGCCGAACAAACGCTCCAGAGCGCAACGGACGCTCAAGCTCTCAGCGCGGACGGCGAAGACCGGGCGGTGGAGCTGCGAACGGAGATCGGCGGCGAGCTGGAGCGAGCTCAGAGCGACTATCGGGCGATTGAGGATCTCCTCTCCAGGCTCCGTGACATTCGCCAGCAAGCGGAGAGCGAGGTGGCCGAGCTCATGGGGATCGAGCGGGAGGCAGAGCTGCTTGAAAACCAGGCGTCTCAGGTGGCCAGCGCAGCGGGAAACCTCGCCTTTGAGGCGACGAATCTCGAGATGGAGGCCAGCTCCGCGTGCAGCGAGATCGAGACGCAGTGTGAGGAGGCCGACACCTGGCGATCTCACGCTCGCCACGTCAACGAAACAAGCTACATGTCAGTCCAGGGGTTCTTCCACGAGGACAGCTGTCCTGGGATAGACGTGGAAGATTGCGCCCACACCACCGTGGACGAATAGGGGACGGCCGATGAGTGACAAGTCAACCAACGGACTGGGCGCCAACACGACACAGGAAGCGCTGGAGGCGGCGATAGCGCAAGCCGGCGAGGATGCTCGCGCCGCGCAACAAGAGGCCGACGGCGAGGCCAACGAAGCG
>JAUVCD010000950.1 GCA_030590865.1 Myxococcales bacterium
ACCGAGCCGTTTGTCGAGCTCGGCGCGCAGCGGTTCGAGGGTCGCCGCCTCGACGCCCACATCCTCAGCCTCGAGCACGAAGGCCAGGGCTGCAACCGCCCGGTCGCGCTCCAGGAAAGCGGTGGCCAGATCGGGCAGCACATCGGCCGGCGGGGCACCTAGGGCATGGGCGCGTCTCAGCGGGGCGATGGATTCACCCCAGCGCTCGTCGTCGAGGAACATCTTGCCCAAGCGAGAGAAAATGGCCGCGGCGGAGGAGCCGTCCTGGGCGTATTGGACGGCCAACCGCAGGACTTCCTCCCCTTGGGTCGGATCGCCGAGCTTGGCACAGGCGGTGCCGAGCAGGCCGAGTCCCTCGGCGATGCGCTGGCGGGCCTCTTCGGCCAAGAGCTGTCCTTCTGGGGTCCGCCAGTAGATGGCCAGGGGCATCGGCCAGCTGCCCAGTAGTTGGACCACCTTGTCCCAGTCGTCGTCGGCGGCTGCCGTCTCGGCTTCGGCGACGTTGTTCAGATCGATGGCCGTGCCGCCGTCTCGTTGTACCCCTCGCTCGAGGTCCTCTCGCACGTGGTCGAGCAGCCGTTCGCGGAAGGTCGGTACGTCGAAAGTCTCGGTGGCCGGTCCCCGCTCCACCGAGAGAGTCGAGCTATTTCCGTCGACGATCAGCTCCTTGAGGCCGTATCCGTAGAGCGGGGCCAGCAGCAGCGAGCGCGGTCCAATGTGCTTCTGCAAGGCCTCGAGGTCGTCCCCCACGTCCTTGGCGTTCGGGCCGACGGCTTCCTTGTTCAGCAGTATCGCCACCAGTCGCTGGCGGAACTCGGCCACGGCCAGCCGCTCGGTGTCGCCATTGCTCTCTTGTTCTTCGACACCCCCGAAGCTGAACTCGACCAGCGACTGATCGGGGTTGAAGCGGTCGATCATCAGCGAGTTGACCCGGGCGCCCGCAATCAGCGCGAAGGCGAAAAAACGCTCCCCGAGCACGTCGCAAAGGGTGTGGAAGCTGCCGATGCTCTCACCGAGACGCTCGAACCAACCGTCGGTGCGGATGCGTTCGAGAGGGATAGAACGTGGCTTACTCATGACTCTGTGGGCGTCGACCGTAATTGAACACCTGCGGCCGCGGTGCCGCCGCGGGGGAGGGTGCCGGGCCCCCCAAACTACACAGATTTTGCTCTGGAGGCCGCAAAAAGGTGGCGGGCCGTTGTATTCTAGGCCCCCGCCCGGTACCGCTGGGGTCAGTGACCCCAGACACTTACTCTGTTGCTGACTGATGCCGAAGTCCTCGCCTGACCACAGCCCAGCGCCCTCGCCGTCGCGGCCTGAGGCTAGCGAGCCCGAGTCGGACGACTGGATGACCGAGCGCCAGCTGGGGGTCGTCATCCCTAGCTTCGATTTTCGCGTGGACTACGCGGCGGCCTCGTCCATGGGCGTCGGCCGAGCGCACAACGAGGACGCCCTGTTGTGCCACCCTCGAAGTGGGCTCTTTGCCATCGCCGATGGGATGGGCGGCCATGCGGCCGGAGAGGTGGCCGCCCAAGTGTCGCTCGAGGTGGTGGAGCGGGAGCTGGGCACCCCCGAGGCGCGGAACGAGATCGAGCGCTACGCGAAGGAGCCAGAGCTCGAGAATCGACGGGCCTTGTTCGAGCTGCTGGAGCGGACCTTGGGGGCGGCCAACGATGCGGTGATTCAGGCGGGCCGCAAGGAGGCCTCGCACAAGGGCATGGGGACGACCCTCGATGTGGTGCTCACGGTCAGGGATCGCGCATTCTTCGCCCACGTGGGCGACTCGCGGGCGTACTTGGTGAGGCCAACGGCGACGCTGCAGCTGACCCATGACCACGCGGCCTATGACACGCTGCGGACGTCGGGGAAGCGCACGCCAGCGCCGCGCTTCTCACGACGCCCGCTCACCAACTCGATCGGCCACCGGCGCCGTTTGGTGGTCGACACGCTCTTCGTCGATCTGGCGGCAGGTGATCGCATCGTGATGTGCACCGATGGCGTCTTCAACTCGCTGGAAGACGAGTTCGAGTTCGCCCGCCTGTGCCGCGCCGCCGATGACGCGGAGCTCTGCCGCGCCTTGATCCAGGCGGCCCGTGAGCAAGGTGAGCAGGATGATGCATCGATCGTCGCATTGAGCGTGAAGGAGCGTTTCGTCAAGCGGCGCAGCGACGCAGGACCTCGGGCGCGGGACATCGTCACCATCTCTTCGAGCCCGCTGCTGATCGATTTGTCAGCCGCCCAGGTGCTCAGCGCCTTGGCGGCGGGCGTTGAGGTGGAGCTCAAGAAGGGCTCGGAGGTGCCTCGCGCAGTGGCCAGCGATCGGGTCGCCTACATCATTCTGGACGGCATGGTCGAGCTGCCCAGCGGACGTACTCTGGGGGCCTCGGGGCTGCTGATGGTCGAGTCACTGCTCGATCTGGTGGTGCGGGGCGAGCTCCCCAAGGTGCTGGAGCGCACCCGCCTGTTGCGCATCCGCCACGACGACTTCACTGAGGTCTGCGCTCACAACATGCAGCTCGCCGCCGAGCTCTACAAGCGGATCGCCAGGCACCTCGCCACCGCGGGGCCGACGGGGCCTTGCGGCTGAGGGCGCAGAGTCCACCGCTAGGGACTGCCACACCGCGGGGGTGCGACCTCAATTGTCGAAGAAGTGCAGCGCCTCGTCGGCGACGCCTGCGTCTCCGTCAGCCGCTGCGGTGCCGTTTGCGCCGCCGAGCCCAGCGGTGCCGGCCTCGTCGAGATTGAAGGTGACGCCGTCGGTGTCCGGCAGC
>JAUVCD010001087.1 GCA_030590865.1 Myxococcales bacterium
TCAACGATCTGCTCAAGAGCATGACCATCGTGGACCGCAAGTCGGGACAAGCGGTGAGCGTGTCCATGCCTCTCGATCCCCAGACCTGGGCCAACGTCGCCTTGGCCACCCTGTCGCCCGGCCGGGGCAGCCTGGCAGCAGTGCTCGACTCATTGCGTGGGATGGTGGTCGAGCTCGGCACGACCATCGGCACCCTCGAAGGGCGCATCGTGATGGTCGAGCACATCGCCGACGAGCCCGATCCGTCAGCGCCGCAAGCTCGCGGGGCGACAGCGCCCCAGACGCTGGGCCAAGACCACAAGCTCACCCTGATGCAGGAGAACGAGCTGCAGGTGGTGCGGCTCAGCAAGGTCACCAGCATCACGCTGCAAGACCAAGATCTGGCCATGCAGTTCCACCGGCGGCTGGACGCAGCGGCGGGCGAGGGCATGTTCCAGCAGGTGGATGTGGCCATTCGACTGACCGGCGACACCAGTCACGACTTGGTGGTGAGCTACGTGGTCGAGGCCCCGATGTGGAAGCCCACCTACCGGGTGGTGCTGCCCAAGGACGGCAAAGGCGAAGCGCTGCTGCAGGCCTGGGCGGTGGTGGACAACACCAGCGGTGAGGACTGGCGGGACGTCAAGCTGGCGCTCACCGCCGGAGCACCCATCGCCTTCCGTTACGATCTGCACACCCCTCGCGAGGTGTTCCGCGAAGATCTGTCGGGCCGGATCCATCAGCGCCGAGCGCGGGTCGCCATGGGTGAGACGACCTACGAAGAGGACGGCAAAGACATGGCGCCACCGGCGGAGCCAGAAGCCGAAGAGGCCGAAAGCGATGACGACGGGGACTACGGTCTGATGGCCAAGAGCGAAGCCGGGCCCAGGGGTGCGATGGTGGGTGGTGCGCGCCAGCCCCGCTCACCAGCCCCGCGACCGAAGAAGAAGTCGAAGCGTAATGGCGGCGGCAGCTACTACGACGCTCGGCTGCGCGCGGCCGACACGTCTACCGCGCTGGAGGAGACGGGCGAGGCCAAGCCCGCGGCGATCAGCATCGACAGCCTGCGGCGCAGCACCTTGGCGCGAGCGAAGGCCAGCAAGGCTAGCGGGTTGACCCGCTTCGACATTGCTCAGCCGGTGACCGTCCCGGACAGCACCTCGACCATGGTCGCCATCATCAACCAGGCGGTACAAGGCGAGGAGACGTTCCTCTATCGGCCCGGCGGCGCTGGCGTCGGCTACGAGCCCAACCCCTACCGAGTGGTGCGGTTTCGCAACACCACGCCTTTCGTGCTCGAGTCGGGTCCCATCTCCATCTACTCGGGAGGCAGCTTCGTCGGCGAGGGGATCAGCGAGACGGTTGGTTCAGGCACCAGCGCCACCGTCCCCTTTGCGGTCGAGACGGGCATCATGGTCGAGCGAGAGAGCAAGTCGACCCCCGAAGAGCTCAAGCTGGTCAAGATCGTGCGCGGCACCATCCACGTCGAGCGCTTCCACCAGGTGACCACCATCTGGAAGGCCCAGGCTCAGACCATGAAGGATGGCTTTCAGGTGCTGATTCGCCACCCCAAGGCCGGCCCCCACTACAAGCTCAAGGTGCGACCTGAGGGCACCGAAGATCTGCCAGGCGCCTATCTGGTGCCGTTGAAGGTGCCCGCCGGTCAGCTGAAGAACAAGATCGAGCTGATCGAGCAGACTCCGTCCCGGACCACCATCTCGATTTGGAACCGCGACGCGCTCAAGCTGCTGGAGCGGCTGGTCATCGCCACCAATCTGAGCGAGGCCGACCGTCGCAAGCTCGACCCGATCGTGACCATGCG
>JAUVCD010000370.1 GCA_030590865.1 Myxococcales bacterium
CGCTTCGTCACCGATGGTGATGGTGGTGCTCCATGGCTCATGCCCCGGAGCGCGAGCGGCCACCTGGTGAAGGCCGGGGTCCACCGGCATGGGCTCGCCCCAAGAGACATCGCTGATCACCAAGCCATCACGAGTAACCTCCATACCCGCCACCTTGCTCGACTGAGCCACGATGACGGTAAGCCGGGACAGCTGGGGCCCCAGCCTCTCGATGCCCTGGGCGGCGAAGGTGGCGCGATCCTCCCGTCCCTCGCGGCGCCCCATGGCCTGGGCCTGTCTGAACGTGTCCCAGGCACTGCCGGTCCTGCCCGCCTTCTCGTAACACACCGCCAGGTTCAGCAGCGTGCCTCCGCCCGGATCGAGCCGATTGCTCTCTGCAAACTTCGGGCAGGCCTCGTCGTAGCGCTCCTTGGCCATCAGCTGCTTGCCCTGGTCGAAGAGGGCCTGGGCGGCCGCCGAAGATCCTTGCGCCCGAGCCGACGGGACGGCGATCCCGAGTGCCGCAACGAAGGCAAGAAACAACAACAGGGGCTTACTTACGTTCATCGAGGAGATTGTAGCTGGGCGCAGGCCGCGGGGGGATGAGAGCCGGCGGCCGTGGGGGACGGTTAGGCCTAGCACTGACTGAGCCCGACGCCGACGCTGACGCCACCGAAGGGGCGGCACTCGCCGTCCCCCGCGGTTCGGCGTCCGCTGGCCCGCGGGCAGATGCCGCGATGACTGGCTCGATGGTCGCCGCGGCGTGGGTGCTTTCAGCGCTGACCGCGCTGGCCGGCGGGGCGCTGGTCGACTCACGGTCGACGGCCCCTCGAGGCGAAGAAGACCAGGGCGCCCATAGGAGGATGGCGATGAGCACCGCCACAACCGCCCCACCCAATACCCCGATTGGGACGATGGACGCCCCTTTCCGGTCAGCAGGCCACTCGCCGCCACTGCTCGCAGGTTGCTGGACTGCGGTGAGCGAAGAGAGACTGATCTCCCCATCAGGCGACGGCTCAGGCGGCGGCTCGGAGGCGAGCTCTTCGGCTTCTTCCTCCAATGGTGGAGAGTCCATCGTGGCGGCGAGGTCATCATCATCCCGCCAGCTAACAGACGTGTCCTCCGGTGCGGTCCGGGGCCCCACGATTCGTTCGATACGGGCGACGAGGCCCAACGACCTCAGGGGCGCAAAGGGCGCCATGGCCCGTGCGAATGCGCCGACATCCTGGTAGCGGTCCTCCGGCCGTTTCTCGAGGCAGCGAAAAATGGCCTGCTCGAGCTCAGGTGGCAGGTCGGGTCGCTGGTCGGTCAGCGACGCCGGTTCGTCGGCCGCGATCATCGCAGCGAGAGCCGCAATCGTGTCAGCCACGAAGGGAGGTTCGCCCGTGAGCAGCTCTTGGAGTACCGCCCCCAGGGCCCAGATGTCGCTGCGGTGATCGACGTTGCTGGTGTCTCGAAGCTGCTCTGGAGACATAAACAGAGGCGTCCCCACCGCCATCCCGGTGGTGGTGAGCCGCTGCTCTGCAGAGGCGTCGTCTTGCACTTTCTTGGTGATCCCAAAGTCGAGCACCTTGACGAGGGGTGCGTCATCGACGGCCCGGGTGAGAAACAGATTTCCAGGCTTCAGATCTCTATGCACCAGGCCGTTCCGGTGAGCCTCCGCCACGGCCACCGTGGCCTGAAGGACGTAGTCCAGGGCGTCAGCCTGAGGCAGCGGACCCTTCTCTTCGAGCACCGCCTCCAAGTCCCTGCCGCGCAGGTACTCCATGATCATGTAGGGCGTCCCGTCATCGAGGACACCGACATCGGACACCTGAGCCGCGTGCTCGCTGCGGAGATCCACGGTGGCTTGGGCTTCCCTCAGAAACCGCGCCACGGTGATGTCGTCGTGCACCAGATCGCGATGGAGGAGCTTGATGGCAACGAGCTTACCGAGTCGGACGTGTCGCGCGGCGACGACGGTGCCCATGCCACCACGGCCGATGACCTCCTCGACCTCGTATTTGTCGGCGAGGATCTCCCCACGGGCGGGCAGGCGGTCGGCATACTCGCTGTCGTCAGCTGGGTCTTCGGCGACGTCGTTCATCGCTAGCAACAGACCATAGCGAAACCCTAGCCCGATGGGCACCCAGGCTGACACAACCCCAGAACGCTCAGCCACCCGCTTCAGTTGACGGTGTAGTCGCGGACGCACCAGCCGCGAAGCGGGGTGCCCGCTAGCTCGATGCGAATCGAGTAGAACCAGGCATCGTCGGGCGCGAAGTCTAGGGCCATGGCCCTGCCCGACACCGTGGGACTGGGCGTGGAGGTCCAGAACTCGGCTGCAGCGGCGCCGATGCCCGTGTCGAAAGGCGCCATGACGCCTGGATTCGTCGAGGCAACGTAGAGGGAAGCTAGCTCTTTGGCGCTCGCCAGTCGCCACCCACCACCGTGGTCGCAGAGCTTGGCACAGCCGTCCAAGGCCTCCGTCCAGGGAACCAAGTCGGAGGAGGGCACCAGGGGCCACTCCAGGCCGGTACGGGAGTCGCGGACGAGCTGGCCGTCACACTCGGTCACGGCGGTCACCGTGCCGGAGAGCGGCGCGCCCCGGACACAACGGACGGGGGTCGTGACGACCAGCCCGCCCCAGGTGAGCTCGCCGGCGCTGAGCTCCCAGGTCTCGTAGTCGTCGAACATCATGTAGTAGTGCCACGCGCCATTGCCGCCAGACTCTTGGACCCATTGGCTGTATGGCTCGGGGAGAGCGAGGTCGCCATGAAGGAGGGGCACCTTGCCGTAGTCGAACAGGGACAGCAGCTCGAGCAGCTTGGGCAACCGCCAATCTGACACGTTGGCATGGGTTCCCTGACAGACGGTCACGGCATCGGCGTGGCTCAAAGGAACAGAGGCCTCCCTGAGCCACTGCAGGCCGGTGACGGTATCGGTGACGGTATCCGCGTCCACCGTGTAGCCCTGAGTACCCGCCACATCGCCGTCTTCGCCGGGGTAGTCGCAGGGCGGCTCCTTGTCGCCGTAACAACGGGGCGTCGAGTCGGGCCACTTCAGCACCGGGGCCGCTTCGGGACCACAGCCCGGCTGAGCGGCCGGACAGTCGCCGCCGCCGGTCCCGCCCCCTGGTCCACCAGCACCATGGGCGGCTGCGCCGCCGCCACCCTCGACGTCGGGCCGCTCGTCGATACCGCCGAGCAACTCGCAGCCCGCCCCTACGGGCAGGGCAAGCGCCAGCCCCAGTGCCATCACGTGCCTCAGCGGCACGGTGGATGTTCGTCTTGCATCCAGCAACGGCGACAGGCCCACGAATCGTTCTCCTACCGGGGGAGCGTAGAGAAGCACCCGCCAGGTGTCGAGCCGTGCTGACCCCGACGGTAGTACCGTGGCGATGCCTTGGTGCATGGCTCCAAGCTGAGTCCGTCGTTTCGGCCTGCTCGACGAGGCGCGAACCCCTTGCGGCATGCCACTGCCGGTGTCCCGTGCTAAAGCCCGACGCGCTTCGCTCAGCTCGTTAGCGCTCTCCCGGTTGGCCGCAGAAAATAGATATTCGCACCTTAGGGAGAGCTAGATGATCGCACCAACCACCTTGGCCGCTCTTGTGTTGCTCTCGCTCGCGAGCTGCTGGGGCTGCAGCAGAAATGACGCTGGCCCCTCCGGCGCCGCGACCGGGTCCGTCGCCACCACCGCATCCACGACGGTGGCGGCGGAGACGTCGAGCCATGGGGCTCAGGCTTCCAACAAGCCGGTGGCGCACGACCCCGCCCATCCCCCCATCGACTGCCCCTTGCGCGCCCAGGGCATCAATCCGCACGACATGAAACCCTTCCAAGAGGTTGAGACGTACATCGCCTTTCTCGAGCGCGCGGATCGGGCGACGTGGCAGAAGCCCGACGTCGTGGTGGCTGCGCTGAAGCTGAGCGGCGACGAGACGGTTGTCGATCTGGGAGCCGGCTCCGGCTACTTCAGCTTTCGCCTCGCCAAGGCCCTACCTCGCGGCAAGGTCGTGGCCATCGACGTCGAGCCAGAAATGGTGCGCCACATCCATCACCGCGCCATGACGCAAGGAGTGACCAACATCGAGGCAACGCTGACCAAGCCCGACGACCCGGGGGATGTTGGAGCGGGGGACCTCGTGTTCATCTGCGACGTGTTGCACCACGTAGGGGAGCGAGACGCATGGCTCGCCCGTTTGTTCGCCAAGATGAAGCAGGCTGCGCGGCTGGTGGTCATTGAGTTCAAGGAGGGCCCCTTGCCGCAAGGCCCGCCCGAGACCGCCAAAGTGACCCGCACCGAAATCGTGCGAGGGGTGACCCAGGCCGGCTTCGTCGCCACCGGGGAAGAGAGCGAGTTGCTCCCGTATCAAACCCTGTTCAGCTTCCGTAAGCCCTAGTTCTGCTCGGCCCCTTGCTGCCACGGCAAAGGCTCCCGCGTCCGAGCTAGAGACCGAGGTCGAGCTCGCTCGCCACCGCCACCTCGTCGATGATCCCCACGATCACCGAGCGCACTGGCGCAGTGGGATCAGCGGTGATCTGGCGCGCGCCGTTGCCCTCGTCGAGCACCAGCACCCGCTGACCGATGCCGGCGTCGACCGCATCGATGCAAATGACGTAGCGTCCCGTCGGCCGGAACTGGGGATCGGTCTTGTCCACGATCAGCAGCTTGCGGCTATCGTAAAACCGGTGGTTGATGGTCGAGGTGATGGAGCCCGTGACGACGCCGAGGATCATGGACCGCCCTCCCCTGCCAGGCCACTGTCGTCGGCTACCAGCTGGTCGACGATACCAATGACAGCGTGGTCGACCGGTACGAACCAGGGATCGAGCGCCAGAGCCGCCTCGCGGGACGCCTCGTAGTAGATGAGCTCATCGGGGCCGGCCATGCGGGTCCCGTCGGCGCAGACGATCAAGTGGCCCATGGGCTGCTGGTGCTTGTCCACCGGCTGAACGAGCAGCATGGGAACGCCCTCCAGGCCTTCGTAGAGAACGCAGCACACCACCGTGCCGACCACCTTGCCGAGCAGCATCAGCCCTCCCCTCCCCAGAAGCGAGTGGAGCGCTGCAAATTGGCGCGGAGCTCGTCGTCCAACCGTGGGGTAATCGAGCTCTGCACCGCCCGGTCAGCCCGGGTCACCTTGTCGACGGCGATGGCAATAGCCGCTTCGACGTCGTGCAGTTCACCGGCCAGATGGGTGACGCCTTTGCCACCAAGCTCATCGCCGAGCCGGATCTCGACGACCCAGACGCTAGCGCCCTTCACCGCCCTATCGGCAGCCTCGACCGTAGCGGCCAGCGTCGATGTCTCGATGACGCCGATCGTGTCGCCGGTCCAGTCGCCGATCCGGCCGAGCACGGCGCGATAGACGGTGGGCTCGACGAAAGGCAGCAGGATCTGATCGTCCACCGCCCGACCGCCGATCCGCAGCGCCTCTTCGTGAGATTGCTCGACACTCGCCACGTCGCCACTGAACAGGACCGCGAACTTGCCAGGCTGTAGCGTGCCCACCCGTTCGAGGGTGACCGGCGCCTTTTTGATCAACCCGTCGACGGCGCGGGTCCCCACCGCGATGCTCGACAGCTCGATCAATGACAGCGCTTCAGGTTCGCTCACGCTCTTACCTCGTGGGATCGTCCCACACGACTCTGTTCAACCTCGTCCAATCCCTTCACACGATGCGGAAGTGATCCTTGAGCACGCAGCGTCGGTCACGAGAGAAGCAGCGCGGACCGGTCAATCCTTCGCCAGTGGGACTGGCAATGGAAAACGATGTGTAGCCCTCGCCGCCTTCACCCAGTCCGGCACAAATCGGCCCGTTCTTCACGAAGATGCTGCAGTTGATCTCTCGGGCCATGCGGTCGAGGTTGCCTAGGTGCATCGAGTGCATTGACGCCGAGTGCCCATTGCCCTGCTCGGCCGCGATGGCGCAATCGATGGCCTCGTCAGCGCTCTTGACCCGGGCCACGGGCAGCACCGGCATGAGCTGTTCGGTCCAGATCAGCGGGTGGTCCACCGTGACCGGCATGATCGCCAGCCGAATCGAGGAATCGACCCGCAAACCAATCTGCTCGAGAATGACCGAAGCGTTCTTACCGATCCACTCACGAGCGATGACCCCAGGCTTCCCTGGGCCACGGATCTCCTTGAAGATCACCTTCTCGAGAGCGCGCACCTGGGGCTGGGTGAGCACGACACACATGGTCTGGCTCAGCGCTTTGAGCAACCGGTCAGCGACCGCCTCGACGACGAAGACCTCTTTTTCGTCGACGCAGATGACGTTGTTGTCCAGCGAGGCACCCGTCACGATGTGTCTTGCGGCTTGATCGATGATCGCCGTCTCGTCGACCACCACCGGCGGATTGCCCGGTCCCGCACAGATGGCCCGCTTGCCACTGCTCATCGCCTCTTTGACGACCCCAGGACCGCCGGTCACGACCAAAAGACGGATGCCCGAGTGGCGCATCAAGGTCTGGGCACTCGCAATGGTGGGCTCCCCCATGGCGGTAACCACATTGGGCGGGCCGCCGGCGCGCATGACCGCTTCGTTGATGAGCCCCACGTTGCGACATGACACCTGTTTGGCGCCAGGGTGAACGTTGAAGACCACCGTGTTGCCCGCCGACAGCATGCCGATGGAGTTGCAAATGATGGTCGAGGTGGGGTTGGTGGTCGGGGTGATGGCCGCGATGACGCCATAAGGCGCCGGCTCGACCAGCGTGAGGCCATCATCGCCGGTCCAGGCGGTGGGCTCTAAGACTTCAGGACCTGGGGTCTTGACGGTGACGAGCCGGTTCTTCCGGATCTTGTCTTCGATCCGTCCCAAGCCGGTCTCTTCCCACGCCTCCCGGGCCAAGTCGTCGCCGTGCTCGGCCATCGAGGCTCGGATCGAGGCGATGATCTCTTTGCGCTTGCTCAGGCCCAGGCGGCCGAACGTCTTGAATGCCTCGGCCGCTGCCGCGACACAGTCATCGATGGAACGGAACACGCCTGGCGGCAGTGAGCCACCACGCTCGACCGCCCGCCTGCCGGACGGTGACATCGAGCTGTCCGACACGACCGGTCCGCCCACCATGCGCCCCAGCACTCGGTGAGCAATGTCATCGACTTGGTTATCCGTCAGCCGAGCCATTTGTGCTTCCCTGGTGGCGCCTGCGGAGCGCCGCCATCCTGAGGCCGACCCGCGGTCCAGCGGGCCTCCGGTTACTTCTTGTACTTGACCTCGCCGCCGACCTCCCACTGGTCGACGATGGCCATGATGGCCGCATCAACCGGGCGGTTGTCGGTCTGCTGGGTCTGCCGGGCGCTGCTGCCACTGGCGTATAGGACGATCTCACCGACGCCGCAGCCGACCACGTCGGCGGCAACGACAGTGGCCCCGGTCGGCTCCTTGTTCTCATCCACGGCGCGGACCAAGAGGAACTTGAGCCCTATCAGGCTGCTCTCCTTCTGGGTCGCAACCACCGTGCCGACGACCTGTCCCAATAGCATGAGGTCCTCTGTTCGATTGGAGCCGCAGACGCCGGCTCGCGCCACTATGGGGCGCGACCGGCATCAACGGTGGTTAGGCGTCCTCCCCGCGACCGAGCGGGAGCGCAGCGTCCACGTTCTCGTGGGGGCGCGCGATCACATGGACCGCTACGACCTCACCGACCCGTGCAGCAGCTGCCTGGCCAGCGTCGGTAGCCGCTTTTACAGCCGCGACATCGCCACGAACAACCGCGGTCACGTAACCTCCGCCGGTCTTTTCGTAGCGCACCAGCTCGACCTTGGCGGCCTTGACCATGGCATCCGCCGCTTCGACCATGGCGGCGAAGCAACGGCACTCGATCATGCCCAAGGCGTCCGTCGTTCCGGTCATTTTCGAATCCCTTCCTTATCAATTCAGGCGCCTCGTGGCGCCTCGTTATCCTGCGCACCGACAGGGTGCGCACCAGGGGGCCATCAACTACTGGTGGCCTCCTTGATGATCTTCACGCCAGCACTCGCCCCAATGCGAGTCGCGCCGGCCCGCACCATCACGTCCAGATCCGCGAGACTGCCAACCCCTCCGGAGGCTTTGACGCCCATGCGTGCTTCGCGCACCACCTGGCTCATCAACGCCACGTCGGCGGCGGTCGCGCCCCCTGACGCGAAGCCGGTGCTGGTCTTCACGAAGTCGGCCCGGGCTCGTCGCGCCGCCAGGCAAGCCCGTACCTTCTCCTCGTCCTCGAGTAGCGCGGTCTCGATGATGACCTTGCAGAGCGCCCGGCCATCCTCACAGGCGTCGACCACCAGACGAATGTCCCGAAACACCAGCTCGTCGTCACCACTCTTGAGAGCGCCAACGTTGATCACCATGTCGATTTCCCGGGCGCCTTCTCGAATCGCCCGGCGGGCCTCCATAGCTTTGGTCTCAGGCAGGTTGGCCCCCAAGGGGAAACCCACCACAGTGCACACCGCCACCGGCGAGCCGCGCAGCAACTCAGCGGCGAGCTTGACCCACACCGGGTTGATACAGACGCTCGCGAAACCATGCTCCCGCGCCTCGGCGCAGAGGGTCTCGATCTGAGACCGATGGGCATCGGGCTTGAGCAAGGTGTGATCGATGTAGCCAGCGACATCAGCGGCAACAGGCCCGCCGAGCCCGTTGCTCAGCCGGCCGACGCCCATCTCGATCCAGTCGCGAGCCGCCGCCGCGTCGACACAGACGTCGCCGAAGCACCACATGGTCCCGCGCAGCTCGCCCTGGCCCATCAGCTCGGCGATACGGGCTGCCACTCGCTCCAGATCTGCGCTCGACAGGTTGTCCACTGTGTTCTTTCCTAGCCAGGTGGCCGCACTCGCCTGGAAGGCGGCGTCGCCGGTCTGCGCGCAAAGCGCAGGGGGCGCATCTTGGGCGGGGGCGTGGCCGCCAGCAAGGACCAAATGGTCCGCCGTCGCCGCCACGGTCGCACAGGAGATGTGGCCCTCGGTGCCGCTGCCCGTCGACCATCCAGCGGCCTCAGTCGCCAACGCGCCAATCTTGGCCACCCGCTGCAGATGGCGGGGCTCGGTGCATTCGGTGCTGACGAAGATCTTCAGGATCTGCTCTGCCAGCCCACGCCCAATGAGCCCGGCCCCCAGAGTCACCACGTTGGCGTCGTTGTGCTCCCGGCTGTTGCTGGCCGACGACAGATCGTAACAGAGGGCCGCGCGCACCCCGCTGATCTTATTGGCCATCATCGACGACCCGATGCCAGCGCCATCGATGATGACCCCAAAGCGGCACGCCCCGCAGGCCACCTGGCGTGCCACGGCCGCAGCTATGTCCGGGTAATCACAGGTGCTCCCGTCGAGGGTGCCGCAGTCGGTGACGGCGTGGCCACGCTTCTGCAGCCACCCCTTGAGGTGCTCTTTC
>JAUVCD010001050.1 GCA_030590865.1 Myxococcales bacterium
CTGTCGGCGCCGGTGCCAGGCATCGTGGCGGGGCTCAACCTGGCGCGCGATCGCTTTGGGACCAAGCCCCTCGCCGCGCTGGTGGCGCCGGCGATCGATCTTGCTCGCAAAGGCCATCCCTATGGTAGGCGCCAAGCGACAGTGCTGGCCTGGTATTGGCAACGGGTGCGCCGCGATCGCGTATTGCGGGCCATCTTTGGCCGCGGTTCTCGCCGCGACAAACCCATCGGCGAGGGGCACAAGCTGGTCCAGCCGAGCCTGGCCCGGACTCTCGAGGCCATTGCCCAGCAGGGCAACGACGGCTTTTACAACGGTGACGTGGCCCAGCGTATCGCCAAGGCGATGACCCGCCACGGAGGGCTGGTCACCGAGGCCGACTTGGCGGCCTACCGCCCCAAGATCCGTCAGCCTCTGAGATTCAGCTACCGGGGTTTGACGGTGTTCACCATGCCTCCGCCGTCCATGGGGGGCATCGCCCTAGTGTCGATCATGCACTCCCTCGCTTTGGTGGGAGCCCATGAGGCGCCGTCAGGGTCGGTCCAGAGCCTCCACCTGTTCATCGAGTCGGCCCGGCGCGCCTATGCCGACCGTCGCGCCATCGGGGCTGATCCAGACTTCGTGGACGAGGCGCTGGTCGCACCCTATCGGAAGCGGCTCCTCGATCTGCGCTACTACGCCGAGCGGATGCCCCAGATCAACCGCTCGAAAGCGACTCCGTCGGCCGCCATCACACCCATCCACGGTGCCGGGCCGATACCCCCCGAGTCGCCAGACACGACCCATTTTTCGGTGGTCGACCTGCAGGGCAACGCGGTGTCGTGCACCATGACGCTGTCCGCTGCTTTCGGCGCCTGGGTGGTCGTGCCGGAAACCGGCGTGCTGCTGAGCAACGCCATGGGTGGCTTCTCGCCTAGGGGCGTCAACGTTCTGCAGCCGGGCAAGCGGATGGCGAGCTCGATGACGCCAACCATCGTGAGCTCCGGCGATCGGACCGTTGCCGTGCTCGGCTCACCTGGGGGCGACACCATCCCGAACACGGTGGCTCAAGTTCTTCGCAACCTTGCCGATTATGACATGACCATCGACGAGGCGATTGGGGCAGGTCGAATCCACCACCAGTTCAAACCCGACGCGGTCCGGGTGGAGCAGAAGCGTTCACCGGGGGCCAAGACGCTGAGCGCCCTCGAGGCATTGGGACACACCATCAAGCCGAGCCCGATCCCCATCGGCGACGTCAACGGCATCGTCATCGACTCGGACACCGGTGTCGCTTGGGGCTATGCCGACCCGCGCAAGGGCGGCTTGGCTCTCGGACCGACGGGGCGAAAGTGACGGTCATGCGTCGCCCCCGATCCATCCTCCACCTCGGGCTGCTGCTCGTCGCCGCTGGGTGGCTCGGCAGCGCCGCCTGTGGCGGGGCTGCCCCGGCGGACCACGCCGTCGGGGCGAGGGGTGATGCTGCGCAGGCTTCGGAGAACAAGCCCAGCGCGACCCGGCTCTGCACCGCTCATTGCGACCGGTTGGAGAGCTGCGGCATGGGTCCAGGGTCGGACTGCGTGGCCCGTTGTGCCCGTGAGCAGCCGGACAACCGCGTCGTCAGGAGCGACTTCGCTTGGCACCTGCTGAGCTGTCTCGACGCCATCGAGTGCCCCTTCGTGGCCCAAGGGCGGGCCTTTCAATTGTGTCACGAGTCGACGACACGGCGTCTCGAGCTGACCCCCACGTTGCGGCGCTTCTGTTTCCAATCGGCCCGCAAAGCCTCCGAGTGTGGCCGTGGGAATGACGCCGATCAGTCCGCCTGTCTGGATCGCTTCCGCTACTTGGAGGACGAGGCCCTCGCCGCCGGTCTGGCGTGCCTGGCCAAGCCATGCGCCGCAGTGCCGGCCTGCTTCAGCAAGAGCTTTGGCCTCCTGCGGTGAGCCTGCTTGACGCGTTGGTCGAGCGCCACCACGGTCCGCGCCATGATCCCGCGCTACACCCCGAAGCCCTTCGCAGAGCTCTGGTCGTCATCGAAGAAATACGCCACCTGGCTCGAAGTGGAGCTGGCCGCCTGTGCGGCTATGGAGCACGCCGGCATCGTTCCTGAGGGCA
>JAUVCD010000468.1 GCA_030590865.1 Myxococcales bacterium
CCGCAGCCTTGTCGACCGCAGCCTTGTCGGTGACCTTCTTGCCGCCGACATAGCCAACGCCACACTTCTCGCACCAAACCGCCTCGCCCGTCTTCCCGGCGCCGCACTGGCACCCCTCGTGTGAATGGGACGTGGCAGCCGCTGTGTCCGGACCACTCGTTGGGGCTTGGTTGCTGTTGTCACAGGCCGCGAAGAGGGTGACCAGGCTCACTAAAACAAGAACGCGCATCATGGGAGGGGGTTCACTTTCGCAAGGGTGTCTTCGTCTAATAACCGGAGGGTCGCGCCTCAGTCGGCAACAGGTCGGTCTAGCTCGGGTCTAGATAAGCACCACGGGGAGATAGTCAAGAGGCGGCAGGTCGCGCGGGCGCGCTGTGGTGGTACAGTCAGCCCTGTCCTGCTGTCTCACCATTACCTGTCGAGGGGTGCAATGACCGTCTTCGGAAATTCCGGCCGCCTGGTTCTGTTGTTTCTCTGTCTGGCGCTCGCCGCATGCGTGTCCACCGGCGCTGTTCAGGCGAGCCAGCCGCTGACCGCGCCGCTCACCCACAAAGCCGTCGCCTTCGAGCTCAGCTCCGCCAGCGCAAAGCTCAAAGAGCACGAGGAACCACTGAAGGCAGCGTTGGAAAACGGCTTCAAGGAGGCCGGCGTCTTCGAGAAAGTTGGCGAGCCGGGAGATCTCATCATCAAGGTGACCATCGCAGCCCTTGACGAGGGGGACGAAACGACCCGGGCCCTCAACATGGGCGGAGAGGCAGAGATCACCCTAGAGGTCGAGATGGTCGACACCAAAGGCACGGTGCTGTCGAAGCTGACCGTGACGGGCAACTCGGCGCGCCAGAGCGAGACGAGCATCATGGGACGCAACTTGAAGTGGGCTGACAAACTCACCCAGCGCGCCGTGGCCGCTGCCGTCGAGCAGCTCGTCGACTACATCAAGAACGCGGGCAAAGCTTAGCCACCCTTTCAAAGGCTGGTGACTTTGTGGATGACCACTGGGCTCGCCGTTTCGTTGGTGAACACATGGGCGATCCCAGGGCTGGGGCCCTCCTTGGTGAGGATTGACGCAGTAGCTTCCTTGGCCAGCAGAGGACTCGGCACGCCGTTGCCCATCGTGTCGGTAGCGAGCACCACAACCGTGCCACCACCTGCGGCGAAGTCCTCAATGGGACCTGCGAGAGCTTGACCCAGGCCCGCGAGAACGCCTTCAGGAGCTAGTGCCTGGTCATGCACGAGCAGCACGTCGTTCGCCCCGTCTGCCAGGGCTTCCTCGAGCCCACCTAGGCCCACGGTGCTGAGCGCATAGCTGCGCCGTGCTCGGCCCGATGCTCCACGGCTCCTGCGCCCGGGGCAACGAGATCAGCTGCCAGGCGCTCGCTGTGCTCGTCAAGTAACGAGACCTAGCCCAGTCGCACCATCGTGGGCCACACCCGGTCAAGGCAGTCTGCCGCCACTGCATGAACGCGCTGCGTCGTTGGCGCCACTGAGATAGCATGGTGATGATGCCCATGAATCGGATCCCGACGGTTCGCTGCGCCATTCCCTTGCTAGGGCTACTGCTGATGGGCTGTGGCCCCGACGACGAGTCCTATCCGGCAGTCGAGCAGACCGCCCAAGACATCGTCAACGGCACCGTCGACTCAGGTGACCCTGCGGTGGTCGCCCTCACCGTGTGGGGCCAGGCCTTCTGCTCGGCCACCCTCATCACGCCCACCGTGGTGCTCACCGCAGCCCATTGCCTACCGCCCAACATCCCAGAGATTGCCTCCGCTTACACGGACATCGAGGTGTTCTTCGGAACCCAGACGGGCAACGGCACCTTCGTCGAGGTGGTGGATGGCTGGACCAACCTCGCCTGGAGCGAGCAGGCGACCTACGACGACATCGGCCTGGTGCGATTGGCCAGCGCCGGTCCGGCCACGCCCCTGACGACCAATACGGCCAACGTCAGCCAGGGCCAAGCTGTTAGAATCATTGGATTTGGGGTAACCTCGGAGAGCGCCAGCGACTCGGGAACCAAGCGGGAGGGCACCGGCTATGTCCAGGATCTCGACGGCTATGCGATGATTCTTGGCTCCAGCCCGTCGGCCACCTGCTTCGGTGACTCGGGAGGACCGACTCTGGCCAACCTGGGCAACGGCGAGGTGATGATCGGTGTGCACTCACGCTCGGACTGCCAGACCGGCTACATCGAGATGCGCGTGGACGCCTACATGGCTGATATCAACGCCTTTATCGGCCAGGGTCCGACCTGCAGCCA
The DNA here is from genome assembly GCA_030590865.1 of Myxococcales bacterium. GTDB lineage: Bacteria > Myxococcota_A > Polyangia > Polyangiales > Polyangiaceae > JAPYTK01. The sequence goes on from JAUVCD010000468.1 coordinate 2,261, forward strand.
AGACGGGCAATGCGCCCCTGGCTGCCCTGAGCCCGATCCCGACTGCCCCTGCGCAGCCGATGGCCACTGCACGGCGGCCTGCCCCACCCCGGCTGACGATCCCGACTGTGGGCCCGACTGTTCAGGTGACGGCCAGTGCAACCCCGAGTGCGGGACCACCGATCCGGACTGCGCAGGCGCTGGCTGTGTTGCCGACAACTACTGCAATCCTGCGTGTATCGATGATCCGGACTGCGGCAGCGGCGCCAGTACCGGCGCCTGTCAAGGCGACGACTGCCAGTGGATTGCCGGGACCACGGAAGAGAACAAGATCGAGGGTGATCTCGTCACCAGTAGCTGCAGCTTGCTGGCCCCGAGGCCTGGCGGGGCGACGGCAGCCTGGCTCTCGGTGAGTCTGTTGGGGTTGTTCTTCACCATCCGGCGTCGTCGTCCCAGATAACGACCCTCGGGCCAGTGCCCGTGCGCCGACCAGCGCGGGTCGGACACTGCCGTCGCTCCGCGTTTGTTTGAGAGCAGGTCAGACATGAGCCATACTTCTCACCATGAACACGTGGTTTTCGACGGGGGTTGCAGCTTTTGCTCTGACGCTGGCGCTGCTGCCGGGTTGCAGTAAGGGTGAGGGGAAAACTTGCTTCAAGCAGTCGGACTGCGCTGAAGGCCTCGCATGCCTTGGCGACGCCCTGAGACGGTGCGAGAAGTGCGACACCGTCGATGACTGCATCGCCGAGGGCCTGTGCACGGCCAAAGAGGGCGCCTGCATCGCCGCCTCGGACGAGGAATGTAAGAAGGCGGACATCTGCAAGCACAACGGTGCTTGTACCGCCAAGGACGGGAAATGCACCGTAGGCGGCGACGCCGACTGCAAGCAGTCCACCGCTTGCGCGAAGCAGGGCTTCTGCAAGGCCAAGGGCAACAACTGCATCAAGGACAAGACCGAGAAGAAGGAAGAGAAGGAAGAGAAGGACAAGCCGGAGGGCTAGCCACCGAGTTCCTTCTCATCTGAAGCTCGCCCGTCGAGCTGAGCGCTCCGACTGGGGTCCCTAGACTGAGGCCCTAGAAGGAAGCGCAGCTTGGCGAATTGCCACTGGCGATGCGTGCCACGTGCAACGTGGTGGACCCCGGCGCGTCGAACCAGGCCCAGAGCACGTCGCCGTGGTCATGCACTCGAAAAGGATCGTCGCGATGCCCCCAGCTGGCCGTGGCGGACACGTCGACCGCCGACTCCAGCACCGCGCCGTCGCGGTCGATCCGAGCCAACTTGTAGGTCGTCCCGTTCTCGGCCCAGCCCACGATGTACTGCTCGTCGCTCGCCCCGGACGGCTGCCAACGAGCGATACTGGCATCCGCCTCTTCGACGTTTGGTGTGGTGGTGAGCCACACGACGCTCCCAGGCGAGTAGCCTGAGCTGACCGTCGCGATGCCGATGTCCTGGTTCATCGACGACGAATCGTAGGATGCCTGCCCCAGGGTCGCCGGATTCTGGTGGGCGTTGAACGCCACGAGCCAACCTGATGGAGCGAGCGCCGCGCCTCCCAGCTCGCCAGCTACACTGCCATTACACCCCGCATCGACGTCCATGATCTTGCCGTCGTTGTGGTTGATGTAGAGACCGCCAATGGAGTTGGTGTTGAAGCTCCCACTCGTCCCTGGGTAGCAGTCGGTCACGCAGGCGGGCATGAAGGTGCTGTCCTCGGGGTTGAAACGTAAGAGGTTGCTCATGCTGTGCGAGCAGCCCCAGGCCCATGCGGTCGATTCGCCACCGGTGGCCGCGTCGACCCACTTCATCGTGTCGCCCTCGTGTCCCGAGGTCGAATGGACGTGATAGTAGGCGCCATATTTGCCCGCGCCGTATTCCAGCCGACTGTCGCCGATGCCGAAGTCATCCGGCGTGTTATCGCTGTTGGTGAGCTCCTCGAGCGGCCAGCTGGTTGCGCCAGTCAGGTCGTAGCGACCGACGTAGATCTGATCGGTCGAGTCGCTCCACAGCAGTGCGCCAAAATGCCCATCAGGCTCGGCCGCCAGCCCTCGCAACTCGTAGCCGCCCAGATCGTAGCTCTCCACCAACTGATCGCTCACCGAAAGGCGCACCACCCGGGCCGTCACGCCGTTGCCCGACCCGGTCGTGAAACCGACCAGCGTCTCGCAATTGGCCAGCGGCGCGGTGAACACCGGCGCCACGCCCAGCGAGCTGGTGCCCCAAATGCGCCAATTGGACACGCCGCCTTTCACGCCTTCGGTCATAGTAATGGAAGCCACAGATAGTCGCTCGGGCAGCGTCGCTTCCGGCGGAACGACGATCCCGGCACCACCGCCAGCGGTCCCGCCACTGCCCCCAGTACCGGTCATGCCGCCAGTGCCCCCGGTCGTTGAGCTCGACGACGTAGTGTGGTCGTCGTCCGTCTCCGAGCCACAGGCGACGCAGAGCACGCCGATCGTCGCAATTATTGACCAACGCATGGCCGACAGTACAACAGACTCGAGGTCCATCATCAATGGGTCAGGGTGCTCCAAGCACCAGCTCGAGCCCCGGGGTCTCGCGGCGAGCGGCGCCTGTTTTCCTAGCCGCCGGCGGAGATTCAGGTCAGGGCTTGTTCGGTCTGACGATGATCTTCTCGTGGTTCAAGAACCGGCGCCGCAAGACGATCACCCGCGATCCGTTCCCCCCATCATGGACGGCCGTGCTGGACCGCAACGTCGAGCACTGGGCTCTGCTGCCGGTCGCTGAGCGGCAGCAATTGGAGAGGATCGTCCAGGTTCTCGTGGCAGAGAAACACTGGGAGGGATGCGGCGGTCTCGAGATGACCGACGAGATCAAGGTGACCGTCTCTGCCCAGGCCGGGTTGCTGTTGCTAGGCCTGGACCACGACTACTTCCGCAACGTCTTGAGCGTGCTGGTCTACCCGGCTGGCTATGTCCTGCCCCGCACCCATCTGGATGGCGACAGTCTGGTCACACAAGAGGAGCGAGTTCCCGTGCTCGGCACAGCTCACCAGCGCGGCCCCGTGGTGCTGTCGTGGCGCAGCGCTCGCCAAGGCGGACGAGACGGGCGGGACGGGCGCAATCTCGTGTTCCACGAGTTCGCCCACAAGCTCGACATGCTCGATGGTTTGGTGGACGGCACGCCGCCCATGGGGGACACCCAACTCGAGCAATGGGTGGCCGTCATGACCAAGGCCTACGATCGTTTGCGCAGGCGCACCCAAGAAGGACGGCCCACCCTACTCGATCCCTATGGCGCGACCGACGTGGCCGAGTTCTTCGCTGTGGCCACCGAGCTATTCTTCGAGAAACCAGTGCAGCTGCAGGACCGCCACCCCCGACTCTACGCCGTGCTGCGAGACTTCTACCGCCAAGACACAGCGGCACGGCTCGGCCAGGGGCGCAAAGGCGCCTGCTGACGGACCTGAAGAGACCGGGCACGTCGGCCGGTCTCTTAGAGCAAAGCTGGCCATCTTGTCGTCGTCGTTGCGAGCCCGACGTCGGACTCCGTGATATCGTCTGGTGACCGTGCCACGCCTCTTTCAAACACTCGCACTGTCACTGTCACTGTCCATCCTCATCGCCGCGGGTTGTCGCGGTGATGACACTAACGTCGATCCGGTGCCTTCGACGGGGGGCGGAGGCAGCACCAGCAGCGGCGTGGGCGGCAACGCCGGTGGCGGCGGCTTGGGTGGCTATCTGGGCGGGCCATTCATCCTGCAGGGCACGGTGGTGACGCCAGACCAAGCCTTCGAAGGCCAGGTCTTGATCGACGGCGACACGATCCTCTGTGCTGCTGAAGGGACCACCTGCCAAGACATGGATGCGACGGCTGTCCTGTTCGACACCGGCGGGATTATCGCTCCAGGGCTGATCGACACTCACAACCACATCATGTTCGACATCTTCGACGAGACGGATTGGGCGCCGAACCTGCCCACCTGCAGCGTCCCGGCAGACTGCAACGCATCGAGCTATTGCAGCAACGACTGCGATTGCGTGGGCGGTCAGTGCCGGTACATGGATCACGACCAGTGGCCGGATGAGGACGAGTACGGACTCATGCTCGACTACAAGCAGTGCCTCGAAGATGCGTCGCAAGGCAAGCCGGTGTGGTGCCCGCTGCAGTACGACGGCGACGGCAAGCTAAAATGTGAGATGAACAAATGGGGCGAGCTGAAAGGACTCGTGGCCGGTACCACCAGCATCGTGGGCCTGCCGGGCACCTCGTCCAAGTGCTTCGGATCCCTATCCCGATCCATCGACGTTTCGCAGAACGATCTCGGGGACGACAACGTGCAGACCTCGGCACTGTTTCCGCCCTCAGGCAGCTCGGCGGACGGCGTATGCGCCAATTTCACCGATGGCGACACGGAGGCCTACCTCATCCACGTGGGTGAAGGGGTGAACCAGAACGCTCTCGACGAGTTCGCAACGCTGTTCTCCATGACCAGTAGCGACGGCTGCCTCTATGCGCCTCAAACCGCGATCACCCATGGAACGTCCTTCGGCACCAGCGAGTTTGCCCAGATGGCAGCGGCAGGCATGAAGCTCACCTGGTCGCCGGCATCGAACGTGTCGCTCTATGGGGCGACCGCCGACATCCCGGCGGCGCTGGCCGAGGGGCTCACCATCTCACTGGCCCCCGATTGGTCGATGGGCGGGAGTCAGAACATTCTCGACGAGCTCGCCTTCGCCAAGTCTTGGTCTGAGAGCCATAGCTGGGGGCTCACCGACAAACAGCTGATCGAAATGGTCACCACCAATGCTGCAGCGGTGCTGGCTTTGGCCGGCACGATCGGCCGTCTCGAAGCCGGATATCTAGCTGACATCGTCGTCATCGAGGGCGACAGCTCGGATCCTTATGGCACCATCGTTTCGGCTACCCCAGCCGAGGTCAGCTTGGTCCTGATCGGCGGGGTCAGCCTCTACGGCGACCACGCCTACGACGTCTTGGTGCCCGCCGATCTCATGCCATGCAGTAATCTCGACCTATGTGGCTCCACCAAGTTCCTCTGTGCCGCTGAGGCCAGCAGCGAGGATAAGCTCGATCAGAGCTACGAAGCCATCCGCGACGCCCTCGAAGCAGGGCTCACCGCTCTCGACGCCATCCCGACGCTCGCGCCTGCAGACTGCAACAACGCCTGCGCAGGGGACGAGTCCTGCTTCCTGCGCACCGTGCATCCCCAAGTGGCGGAGAGCAACTGCCCGGCCGCCTGCGGTACCGGTGAGGCCTGCTACCAGACCGCGCTGAGTGGCAACAGCCAGTACAACTGTCTCAGCGTCAACGTCTGCTACCCCGCAAAGACGCACAACATGGCGCCCCTCACACCGCTGGTGCGG
>JAUVCD010000295.1 GCA_030590865.1 Myxococcales bacterium
GCTGCCGCCTCGGTGCCGCTCTCGTCGACCCCTACGAAGGCCTTGTGCACCACGTCCCCGATGTAGAGCGGCTCGCCAGTGGCCATTCCGGAGAAGTCGGCTCCGGTGCCGAATGCCTCGACCATGCCAAGAGTTTGCAGAGCCGGCTTGAGCGAAGTCGAGCCCCAGGTGAACTGGAACCTCGGCAGGCTCACCCCGATTTCCTGGACCGTCATGGCAGCCGTGTTCTGGGCGAGCCAATCCGCCGTCAGACCCGCGCGGATCTCATCGAACCGTCCCGCCTCAGGCAGGATAATCGTCATGGAGAGCTTGCCGCCGTCGTAGGGCAGATCGGCCATCTGCCAGCCGTCGCCTTCGCCGTAGGGTGCGGACAGGTCCCCATGCATCGTGGGTACGGTTTGGTCGCTCGCAGGAGCGTGGAACACGTCGTTGGTGGTGTGCTCGACGTCGAACACCGTGCCCCAATTCGCATAGAAGTAGAGGGTGTTGGTCAGCACTAGCCGGGTGAGCGAATCGATGGCGTCCTGGGGGATGAGATTCTGGATCTTTTGCTCGGTCTGCTCGGCCACCCAATCGTTGATGATGTCGGTGGAGCCTGCGGGATTGCCACCAAAGTCGAGCAGCTTGACCCCGGCGTCGTAGTTCAGGGCCAGCGTGTCGAGATAGTCGGGAACGAACTGGTAGTCTTGCTGAGCCCAGGCTGCGTTCACCAGGCTGACCCGGACGCTCTTGTTGCCTTCATCGGTCGGATGGGACGCGATATTGCGTGTGTCGAGCTCGAGGGTCAGGCGATTGAACGCCGGATGAAGCACCCCTTGAGGCAAGCTGTAATGCAGGGCCGTGGCCATCTCGGATTCGGTGTTGGACCGCGCACCTGCATAGGTCATCGCCAGTGCTACCGAGATGCTGAGCGGCGAGTAGAACAGGTTGTCCGAGCTCGTCGCCAGCTCGTGGTAGAGGTCGAAAGCGAAGGCATTGTTGTCCGCGATGAGCGTGCTGTAGTCGGCGTCGGCTACCGCAGGGTTGGTGTCCCGCGCCAGGTCGGAACGAGCTTCCTGCACCTCCTGGCCCACCGGAGACAGCACGCCGTCTCCGCCGCATGCGGCCAGCCCGAAACCCATGCATATCGATGCACCAGCGATCCAACGGCCATGTCCTCTGCTCAGCATAATCACCTCCGCTTTCGCGTGATGCACTGAGCATACCACTGGGGGAGGCGACGATATTTTCTTCTGATTTCGAGGCCGCGGCACGTGACGGGTCTTGGCACAGTGTGCCGTTCCGTGCCACGACCTGCGCCACTTGGGAAAGCGGAAGCGATACTGAGGTCAAGAGCCCGTCAAGGCTTGGCGGTCCCTCTCAAGCTGACCCGTTCCCGGCGTCGCTCTGCTCGGTAGGCTGCGATGTCAGCCCGGGAGGGGTTGATGGTCAGCAATCCGTGGTCGGCATCTACCAGCGCAATATCTCCCGGAGCGGTCCACCGCAGTGCGCCTGCCACGCTGGTGATGGCAGGAATGCCGAGCAGCTCGAGCAATACCCGGGAGCGTGTCCGTGGGGCTCGGCCCGTCATGACGAAGCCAACCGGTCCGGTCTGTACCGTGACCAGCACGTCGTAGATGCTGAGTTGGTCGGCGACGACGATCGATTTGGATGGCGGTGCGGCCCCTGGATCGGGTGAGGCCATCACGAGCAAGGCGTCGCAGAGCTGTTCGAGGTCCCGAGCCCGGGTCATGAGAAACTCGTCATCCCGCTTGGCTGCCGCCGCAGTGGCGTGGCGGGCCACCCGGCCGAGCGCTGTGGTGAGACTGGCACCCTTGGCGAGGCTCCTCTTGGTGCCCCGTCGCAGCTGCTGGTCGTCGACCATCAGTAGATAGCTGTGGATGAAATCGGCACGCTCGCCGAGGCCGAGCCGCTGAGCTCGTTCGACCAGATCGGTCAGGGCACGATGGGTTGTGTGCAGGGCGGTCTCCAGGCGTCGCTCGTCGCCCTCGTTGGGTTGTTGCGCCGGTGTGGTCGAGGGTCGGCGCAGCGCGGCGACGGCGCCAAGGGCGCGGCCGCGAACGACTGGGACGCCTGGGAGGGTGACCTTGCGCGTCCCTCGGACAGCGCCACCCTCGGGGTCGTCGCGCAGCTCATCGAGCATGCGGGCGAGCCGGATGGCGGTGGCCACTGGAGCAGTCAGGGCTGCGACGAGACACACCTCTGCCTCGCTGAACGAGCGATCGGTTCTTCGTCGCACCACCACCGCGCCGAGGGGCCCGTGGGTCCCGAGCAGCGGGACCGCCGCCAGTGCTGGGTAGCGCTCTTCAGGGAGCTCTGGTGATGGTTGGAAGCCTTCATGGTCTGAGGCCCTTGCGGTCACGATGGGGCGCTGGGTTGCCACGGCACGACCGGTGATCCCTTCGCCGACAGCGAGACGGACACGGCCTGGGGCTCCCGCCGGAAACCCGCTGGTCCCCCGCATGACCAGCTCGTGCCCGTCGCCTTCGAGCAGGTACAGGGAGACGACATCCGCGTCGGCGCAGGCCGCCAAACGTCTCGGGGCCTCGTCGAGCAGCACGCTCAGTGGCTGGGGCCTGCCCGTGAAGGCCAGATAGTCGAGCACTGCATCGATCGGCTCGAGGCCGTCCGATCCCGACAGGGCCGATCTCGTGTCGGCACCTTCAGCGGGCCTGCGGTCAGGCGCAGTCTTGTCCGAGGAGGATGTCATCGAACAGCTTCGGGCTAGCACGCCTACGTCCGGGGCGAGCGGTTTTCGCAACTACGGCTGGGTCAGCACAGCGGTTCGAAGGTCGACTGGACCGTCGAGCGGTGGCTTTTGCATCATGCCTAGCGGCGAAACGCGGGCCGCGGGGCACTGGGCCACAACTCGTTTCGAGACCGATCCCTCGCCAGCGAGCCCGATGGCTGTGACCAACGGGGCCCAGGGGGACAGTAGTGGGGTGACGGTCTGGTTCGAGACAGGCACGACGTGGATGCCGCGGAGTGCCGGGGGGAGCACTAAGCCCGTCGGCTCGGGATCGATTCCGACGGTGTGATGCTCCCCTTCGAGGACTCGTCCGAGGCTTTCGCACAGGGTGCGGTATCGTGTCAGGTCAGCCTCATCGGTGGCGTCGAGTGGACCACGGGGGATCGCCCGACCTCTTTCGGCGAGCCTCTCAGCCAGTGCCAAGGCGTAGCCTTTGGCACGGGCGGCGTCGCCGACGACCAGGGCGAAGCGCGGCGTCAGACACCCCTGACCGTCGAAGACGATCACGTCCTCGGTCAGCTGTCGGGCCGCTCGGGTCACGCTACCGGATCGCTCGAGCAGTGCGATTCCAAGGCCCGTGCCATGGGCTCGCAGCTGGGTTCCGGCTGGCACCGTCGGGATGATGGCGGCCAGGGTCTCGTTGCTCCCATAGAGGTGTAGCTCATCGCCAGCGGTAGGCGAGAGGCTGTTCACGAGCCTCACTTGACCGGCGAAGTCTGGGCTCTGTTCGAGAGCTTCGACCAACAGTTCGGCGACCACCGGATCTCGGCGGGAGGGTCGCAGGGCCACCGTGGGCGCCGTGGCGACCGCACAAGCCAGCGCTCGCAAGGGAGCGGTGCAGACGTTGGCGGACAGCAAAACGTGGCAGGTGGTGGCGGTTCCGCAGGTGGCCAGGAGGGCGGTGAGCTGCTCGTCTCGTGCCGCGGTTTCCAGGTGACTTCGCAGCGCCAGCTCGACCCCTGGGGCCGTGAGTCCAGAGGTGGCTGGCAAGCGGGCACGGGCTTGTTGGCCGAGCGGGTCACCAGGATCAGCGAGCCGGCGTGCAGCCGCGAGGACCGCGCAGACTCGCTGCAGCCGCTGGTCCTGACGGCTCACTGGTTCGGCTCCAGCAGGTGCTCGGCGGCAAGCGAGCAGCCGCGGGGCGTGGCGCCCTCGGTCCGCCCCAGCAGCTCGATCGATTCATTGGGGTGCTGGCGGATGCGATCGTCAGTCTGGATGGCGACCGACGAGTCCACGTTGGCGAGATCGACGATTCGACACAACCCTTCAGAGCCAAAGCTCACCGGCGCGAGGGTGACCGGATCGACGGCTCTGACTCGCACCCACGGAGGCGCGTGATAGGCGGTGTCGCTGACCGGGGCTGGTCCGCAGCCCAGCGCCGCTCGTAACGTGGCCTGGTACAGCTGACTGCTCAGCTCGGTCATCCCGTATTCTCCGACCACGTGGCTGGCGGGCACCGCGAAAGACTCTGCGATGGCGTGCCGCAGCGTTGCCGAGTCAACCTCCCGCGACTGTCCCTTGAAGCCGCCGGTCTGCATCACCCGACTACCGGTCGGGAGGGGGAGGCGTTGGTCTCCAAGGGCGTCGCAGAGATGCACCAAGGCGAAGGCGGTGCCGGCAACCAGCACCGGTTCGGCGACATCCTTGGCCGCCAGACAGGCTGCCGCGACGCCGTCCAGATCGAGTTGGCCATCATGCCAGTGCCAGCTGCTGGGGCCCCCGAGGGTCTCGGCGAAGCGGGCGAGCATGAAGGAGAGCGACGAGTCTGCCGCCGTGGCCTCGGGGGCAATCAGTCCGATGAACCGCAGCTGTTCCCGGTCGGGCCAGAGCATGGGACGTCCCCAGGCGAGGGCGCCGCAGGCGTAGGTCTTGGTCGAGCGGAAGGGGTGGCGGCTCCGTGCGGCCGCTCCCTGGGTGGTGCCACTAGATCGGAAACAGCGACTGTCTTGCGCGGGCAGGTGAGCGGCCACGCGGCGCAGGCGAAAGGCGTCACAGGACAATGCCACGATGTCGTCGGCTTGGGTGAGCGCTGCTGGGTCGATCCCGCGGTTTTCGGCCAGCCGCGCAACGGTTGGGACGGCGTCGCATTGAAAGGCTGCGATGTCGACGGCCAGGGCGTCGAAGTCTTCACAGGCCGTGCCTTCCATGGCCGAGACCATGAAGCGGCGTACCCGCTGGTGGAGCGTCGCGCTCCTGCTGTCGACCGTCGCTGTGCTCACCTTTCGAGGATCTCGCGCAGGCATTCGCCGATGCCAAGGAGCTTTCGTTCGTCGATGTTGAGTGCCGGCGTGAGGGTCAGTGTCGCGCCCCCGATGCCGCCTGACAGCACCACATAGCCGCGCTCCAGCAGCGCTGCGATGGCCCGCTGGGCGGTCGCCCCGTCCTCCAGCTCGATGCCGATCATCAAACCGACGCCGCGGACGTCGCACACCTGCCTGCACGGGGACAGCAGCTCGTCAAATGCCGCTCGCGCTCGCGCGCCGAGCTCCGCAGATCGGGCGATCAGCGTCTCGTCGCGGATCGCGCGCAGCGTGGCCAGGGCAGCAGCACAGCCCAGCGGTGCGCCCCCGTGGGTCGAGGTGTGAATGGCTTCGTCGGCTTGCGCCCACCCCGCCATGACCGCTTCCGGGGCCATACAGGCCGAAATCGGCAAGCCGCCACCGAGGCCCTTACCGAGACAGATGATGTCGACCGCGGCGCCCATTGCCTCTGAGCGAAGCCACGCGCCGCAGCGCCCCAGGCCCGTCCAGATTTCGTCAGCGATCACCAGCGCGCCGTAGCGATGAGCCAGCGTCGTCAGCTCGCTGAGGAACGAATCGGGCGGTGCGACACAGCCGCCCCGTCCGAGCAGCGGCTCGACCAGCACGCCAGCCACCTTTTCTGTCCGTAAGAGCTGTTTGACGAAGCTGAGGGCCCGATCCCCGCTGGCACCGCGGACGCCTGGATAAGGGGCGTAATGCACCTCAGGGTTGAGCTGGGGCGCAAAGGGGGTTCGGAAGCCAGCCTGATAGCCACAGGCAGGCAAGGGTCCGTAGCCGAGGCCGTGATAGGCGCCGTCAAAGGCCACGAAGGCGTGCCGGCCGGTGGCGAGCGTGGCAGTCTTGAGCGCCGCGGTTACGGCGTCGCTGCCTGACTGTCCCAGCATGACCCGCGCCGAGCCTGTGGGGTGGAGCTTGCTCAGCGCTTCGAGGAGCGCCACCTTGGTGTCGCTGGCGTAGACATCCCCGAGGCCCTGGGTCAGCCGAGTCATCTGATGGCGGACCGCCTCGGTCACTGCGGGATGACCGTGGCCCAGCAAGAGCGCACCGAAGCCAGCGGCTAGATCGACGTAGGCATTGTCGTCGACATCCCACAAGTCGCTGCCCTGGCCGGCGGCTAAGACGATCGGGAGGCTCGTTGGGTCGTCGGCGGCCCGCTGGGCGCGGCGTCGCGAGAAGGCTGGGCATTCGATTCCGGCGAGGCGTTCAGCGAGCTTCTGCGACTCGGCGCCTGGTGGCTTGGTCCTCATGGCAGGCGCGTCCAGGGGCCATCTAGGGGCGATCTAGGCGTGGAGCCCTGTCCCGCGGCGGCCCGTTCCGGTGTTTCACAGGGCGTGGTGTCACGCGCAGACTTTGTTGCGTCCCGCGTTCTTCGCTTCGTACAGCCGCTCGTCGGCGCGTTTGAGTAACTCGCCGGCGTTGCGGTCGTCTGCGTTGAGCACGGCAGCGCCTATGCTGATGGTCAACCTGATCTTGTCCTGTTGAAAGACGAAGGTGTGATCCTGGATCTGTTCTCGCAGCCGCTCGGCGAGCTCGACGGCGCCCTCCAGCAGCGTCTCGGGGAGGATGACGCAGAACTCCTCGCCGCCGTAGCGGGCGAAGACCTCGTCACGTCGGATCCGAGACTGGACGATCCGCGCCAGGTCTTTGAGCACAAAGTCGCCAGCGAGGTGGCCATGCAGATCGTTGATGCGCTTGAAGTGGTCGATGTCGAACATCAGGATCGCCAGGTCACGGCTGTGTCGTCGACCTCGAATGAGCTCCCGCTCCAGGGCCTCGTAGAGGTAGCGCTTGTTGTAGATCTGGGTAAGCCCATCGACGATGGTGAGCCGATAGATCTCCTCGTGGTACTGGGCTTCCACGTCAGCACCGGAGAGGAACTTGAAGATCGTTGCGCCGACCTTGATCCGATCACCGTTGGCCAGCACCACCTCCCGCAGCACCTGCTCGTCGTTGCAATAGGTGCCGTTGGTGCTCCCCTCGTCGGTGACGATCCAGTGCTTTCCCCGGCTCTCGAAATGGGCGTGCCGCCGTGACACCGAGTCACCATCGAGGACGATGTGATTGTCCGTCCCGCGGCCGATCCGGGTTGGGGTGTCGTCCAAGACGAAGCGCTTCCCCAATAGGGTTGGCTCCTTGGTGTAAATGACCACCAAGCAGTCGGTGCGTTGAACGTCATCCTCTTCGCCGGCGATGGGCCGGACGACTTGAGTGACCCGTGTCTTTTCGTCGAAATTCCCCACGCGGTTCAGGGGGGGTAGTGGCCCGTAATCGCGGGCGAAATAACCAATTTAGCGTCACCGTCATCGTGACGATAAACGCTGCCGCCAGCGTAGAGCTGCGGTGGCGCAGGCGTCAAGCGGCGCTTTATGGGTGTAGCGCGCATCAGGGCGATCACCATCACAAAGACCGTCGTCCCCGGCCATGGTTGCCGCCCGCGGGCTCATGATTGGGTCGCGGGGCCCGGCGGGAGGGGGGCCACAGCTGGCTCGTCCTCTGGCTCTGTCCCGCTTCGGAGCGTGAAGATGTGCAGGGCGATCAAGACTGCGGCCAAAGGGACGGTGGCCAGGCCGATCAGCTCAGCCTGGTCATAGAGTCGCGCCAGCTCGAAACCGTCAGGCCCCACTTTGGGAGCTACTCCGAGCTGAGCCAGGGGCACGATCTTCGGCGTCAGAACCAAGCCAATGTAGGCCATGGCTGCTGCCAGAAAGATGGCTAGATAGCGTCGGATGCGGGTCGTCACCGTCGGTCGGCGCCGGGCAGCCATGACGGTGCGCACGACCTCGCAGCCAAGGGCGATGACACCACAGCCAATGGCCATGCCATCGAAGCTCGTCAGGATGGCGGCCAGCACCCGTCCGCCCAGGGGTGGAGGGGTGAGCTCTAGCACCCAGGGGGTGGTCCCGTAGTGCAGTACGACCAGCCCGCCGGCCCAACCGCCGAGCACCATGGTCGCCACAGCGGTGGCCATTTTGTCGATGATGAGCCCGAGCTGGCTGCGACGTTCGGCAGGGGAGGGTGTCAGATCTTCCTCGGTGAAGACGTCATCGCCAGGCTTGGATTCATCGCTCATGCCAGCTCCCTCACGCCCGGTCCGGCTGGGCGTCCAACGACGCCAGTGCCTCTCTGATGGCATCTTGGTCCGCACGGCTCGACTTGCCACGCATGGCCTCGAGCTGGGGGCGCGCTTGCTCGAGCCGGGCACGACCTGCGGCTGCCACGGCCACGGTTCGACGGGCGTAGGTCCAGGCGTCGAGCTCCTTCAGAATCCACGCGATGGCTTGGGGGTGTTCGAGGGCGGCCAGGGCCACTCGCGCCGGCCAGGCGAAACGGTCGCGATTCAACAAACCCGCGAAGGCGCGGCGCTCCAGGCCGGGCAGCGCGTCAACCAGTCCGAGCTGTCCGCACAGCTCGATGGCTGCAAACTCGTCGTCCGCCTCGCTGGTGACCAGCTGGCCGAGGGCCACTGCGACCAAGATGTCCCGGCCCTCGTCCCGTCCAGAGCGTCCCGCGATGATGGCCCCAACGACTCGCAAGATGTCGCTGTCGTGGTCCAATAGCGCTACGGCCCGATCGACGAGCTCAGGATCAACGGCCGCGCCCTTCACGTTATCGCCGGCGCCGGAACCGAGCTCCTCTGCCATGCGCAAGGCGATGTGGCAGACCAGGGGATCCTCGTCATTCGAGGCTGCCAGCAGCGCCTCGACGACCCGATCGCGGTGGGGGCACACCCGGACATAGGCGATCACGGCCTGAAACCTCACCGCCGGCGCCTCATCGGTCAGCGCCTCAGCGACCAGCTCGCTGGCGCGACCATCGCCAATCTCGCCCAGGGCAGTCAATGCTTGCTGCCGCACCCGGGCATCGTCGTCCGAAATCCGTTCGAGCAGGGGCTCGACCACGTCACTGGGACCCCCACCGGACCCTTCGCTGGCACCCTCTTTGGCGCCGCAATCAGCGAGAGCCATGGCGGCGGCTGCGCGAACCGTCGGGTAGTCGTCTGCCAGCGCCTTGACCAGGGGCTCGACCACCTTTTCGAGATGGACGGCGGCATGGCGGGCGAGATCGGTGGCTGCAGCGGCACGCACGATCGGTTCTGGATCTTCGAGATCCCGCAAGGCAGCTGCAAGGCTGCGTCCCAAGCCGCCGCGGCCTAGCCGCATCAGTTGCCGCCAGCGCCGCCGCTGCCGCCAGCGCCGCCGCTGCCGCCAGCGCCGCCACTGCCACCGGCACCACCGCTGCCACCGGCACCACCGCTGCCGCCAGCGCCGCCTTGGCCAGACGAGCTGGTGGTCGGTGGCTCGTAGGGCGTCAGCACGATGCCACCGTCACTGGGATAGCAGGCTTGAGGCGGATCGTTGGGGAGCTGGGGGGCGGCGCCCGCTACGAGACATACTTTGGTGTCTTGCGGGTTGTCGGTCTCGGTGCTGTCGTCGATGACCCGGGCTTGCTGATCCTTGGGGGGCGCGCACTGGTAGTCCGATCGGCAGTCGTCGTTGCTCTCGCAGACATACATGCAGAAGGTGCGCCCGAAACGTCCGTAACGCCCGTCATCCAGGTGAGCGCAGGCCGGGTCGAGCTCGCTCCTGAAGGCGACGCAAGCGGCCTCGTCAGGGCAACCGTCGGGTTCGCAGTTGAAGATGGTGCAGTAGCCCCCAGGCTGGGTCGTGTCACAGAGCCGATCGCCCATGGTCGAGCAGTCGAGCGCGGTGGTGCACTCGTCCCCGATTTCGGGGGAGCAACCTGACCCACCGGCCACCAACACCAGGCCGAGCGCCAGGCGTCCGAGCACGCTGCGCGTCGTTGATCGTCGGCCCATTGGCGCAGCGTGGCGCTGCTGGGGACGAGATTCTGGTCCGGCCGGATGAACACCCATGGGAGCGCGCTTCTTTACCTCGCTCTGGCGAGGGAGCCAAGGATGGTTCGATTGGGGTGGGGGTGCAGCTTGGTGGTGACGCCACCTTGCGGTCGTGCGACGGAGCGCCTTGGGGCATGATATCTGCTAGGCTGCGTCAGGATCGGCGCGGCCTGGATCTCACGCTGTGGGCGTGGTGAGCGGCCTCGCATGGGAGGACATGGGCGATGATGAACAAGGGCAAGGCTTGGGGCTCGAAGACCGTCGGTCTCGGCGCTCTTTTCGGCGCGATCATTGTCATGGCGGCTTGTGCGGATGCGCTGCGCCTCGAGCCAGGTGGTGGGGGTGCTGCGACCACCTCGTCCAGCTCGTCCTCCAGCGGAGGCGGCGGCGGGGCCGGACCGGTAGCCTGCGCCTCGAACAGCGATTGCCCCGAGCCGACCAGCGTCTGTGACACGGTCAAGGGCCTCTGTGTCGAGTGCTTGGTGCTCGACGACTGTGGGTTCAGACCCGGTACGGTGTGTGACGAAGGCAGCTGCAACTGCCCGGACGACGAGGACTGGTGCGAGCCCAACCTGTGCGTCGATTTCGCGACCTCGTCGGATCACTGCGGTCAGTGCAACCATCAGTGCTTTGGTGCCTGCAGCGAGGGCGCCTGCGCCGATTCGTGGGAGCCCACCGGGACGATCGGGGCGCCGCAAGCTAGGAGTCGTCATGTTGCGGTGTGGACCGGCACCGAGATGATCGTCTGGGGTGGGTCCACCGGCAGTGGCACCGGCAGCAATATCAACACCGGCGGCATCTATGACCCGGCGACCTTCGAGTGGACGCCGACCAGCATGGCCAATGCACCGGCGCCGCGGCAAGACGCCGTCGCCCTGTGGACCGGCGAAGCGATGGTGGTCTGGGGTGGTCGCGACGGTGCGACCTTCCTCAACGACGGCGGCATTTTCGATCCGGTGACGAACACCTGGTTGACCATGTCCTCGACCAGCGCGCCTGCTCCGCGGGTCCACCACACCGCGGTGTGGACGGGCAGCCTGATGATCGTCTGGGGTGGTGCGGACGACACCAACCAGCTCAACACCGGTGGTCGCTA
>JAUVCD010000928.1 GCA_030590865.1 Myxococcales bacterium
CCAGCCGCATTCTGGCCGGTCGCCGTCGCGGTCAACGGAGGGACCGGTTGGCGCTCGCCGCCGCGATCGGCCTGGTCGGCGTTGGGGGGCTGGTCGCACTGCTGACCTTCGGCGGTACCGACGAGAGCTCGACCGGAGCGCCGGCAGCGAGTGCACCGCCCCTTGCCACCGATCCGAGCGCCCAAAGGCGAACCGAGGCCACGCTGCCAAGCCCACCCTCCGCGGCCACCAGCACCACCACGGCAGACGCCGCGGCCAGTGCAACTGCCGCACCGAGCGCAACCCCGTCCAGTAGCCAACAACCCCAGCGCTGGCCTCCGCCACCGATCAAGATTCAGCCGTCGAGCCCGCCGACCGCTCCCACAGCAACCGCCAAGCCCACCGCGCCGCCAACGCAGACCAAGCCGCCGGACGTCGATCTTGGGTATTGAGATCACCTTGGCCGTCGAATCGGGGCAAGACCAGAGTATGCTTGCCGGGCTGTGAGATTGAGAGCGTTCCTGTTGAGCACCGTCCTGATCGGTGCCGTGGCCTGCCCAGCGCCGGCTGCCGAGCCAGAGGCTTCGGAGCAAGATCGTGACGCGGCCCGATCCCTCGCCAAAGCGGGCATCGCGCTCTACCAGCAAAGTCGTCACGAAGAGGCGATCAGCCGGCTACGCAGCGCCGAGAAGCTCTTTCATGCGCCCACTCATCTGCTCTACATGGCTCGGGCTCACGCCAAGCTCGGCCGGCTGGTCGAGGCACACCAGCTCTACGTCGACGTGGTAGTGGAGGACATTCCCAACTACGCGGCGCCTGCCTTTCACAAGGCGCAAGCGACGGCCCGCGAGGAGCTCGCCGCCCTGAGCGGCAAGGTTGGTGGCGTCATCATTGCAGTCACCGGGGCGCCGCTCGACCAGGTCGAGGTGATGGTCGATGGCACTTCGGTGCCTGTCGCTCGACTGCCTCACGGGGTGGCGCTCGACTCAGGGGAGCATCAGATCGAAGCCCGTTCTGCCAAGACCGAGCCGGCCCAGCAGAGCCTTCAGGTCGCGGCGGGGCAAGGTCTGGTGCACCTCGAGCTGGTCCTCCAGGCACCAGCGACCTCCGCGTCGAATCCCCCGCCGACCGCGCCGACCGCCCCGGTGGCGATGCCGACACCAGCACCGCCCGCTGACCCACCGGACCATCCGCTGTTCACCCCTGGCATCATCACCCTCGCCATCGGCGGCGCAGCACTGGCTGCAGGTGGGATCACCGGAGGGCTCACCCTCGCCCAGGCCAGCGACATCAAGGCGACCTGCAACGACACCCAATGCCCGCCAGACCAAGAGTCGGAAGCCAACTCGGCAAAAACCCTCGGCCACGTCTCGACGACGATGTTCATCGTCGGCGGCGTGGCCGCAGCCACCGGAATTGTGCTGCTGCTGATGCCCTCATCCAGCCCGTCCGAGGCCCCTGCGCCACCCCAACCCACTCTCGGGGCGCGGCTTGGCGCCGGCTACGGTCAGTTTTTCGGGACCTTCTGAGCCAAGCCATGGGCCCGTGGCTCCTCCCCCTGCTGTGTCTGGTCGCGGTGGCCGCTTGCGACGGTCCCAAGGCTCCGCCCCCAGAGCCTCGTCCAACGCCGCCGCAGACTGGCGCGACATCGTCGCAGAACAGCACCACCATCGTCACCACGAGCAGACAGGCCGTGGTGCCGGCCGAGGCTCGCGCCGATTTGCGCGCCCTGGCGGCCGAGCTCCCCAAGCGGCACAAAAACCTGTTCTTCCGACTCACCGAAGCGCAGTGGAACGCCGCGGTCACCAAGCTGGAGACCGCGCTGCCCAAGCTCACCAAGCCCCAGCTGGCGACCCGTTTCGCAGCGCTGGTCGCCTCGGTGGGCGACGGACACACCGAGCTGACACTGGAGACGCTGCCCGGCTTTCGGCGCTATCCGCTGATGCTCCACGCCTTCTCCGACGGGCTCTACATCGCCAACGTGGCCAAGCGGCACGCGGCCTTCCGCGGCAAGCGGATCGTCCGCATCGGCAAGCTCGATAGCGCCGCGGCCCAGGTGACCGTCGCGTCGCTCATCTCCCACGACAACGCCTCGACCCTGGCAGGCAGGGTCCCCACTCACCTCGTCATCCCCGAGGTGCTGCAGGCCCTGGGCGTCATCGACAGCGCCGCGACCGCCCGCTTCGAGACCGCCGACGGTGGCGTCCTCGAGCTTCACCCGGTCGACAGCTGGCGCAACGTCACCTGGACCAAGCCCAGCGAGCCGCTACCCCACTATCGCCAGAAGCCCAGCCTTCGCTACTGGAACGACTACCTCGCCAAGCCCAAGGCCCTCTACTTCAAGTACAACGTCTGCGCCGACCAGAAGCCGCCGGCCATGTCCTTCGCCAAGCTCGTCGAAGGCACCCTCGGCTTCATGAAGCAAAAGCCCGTCGAGCGCTTCATCCTCGATCTGCGGGACAACGGCGGCGGCAACTCGCGCATTGCCGCGCCCCTCATCGAGGCTCTCGCCGCTCACCCCACGCTCAACCGGCCTGGTGGGATCTACGTCATCATCGGCCGTCATACCTTTTCGTCGGCAGTGCTCAACACCATCGAGCTACAACAGAAGACCAAAGCCCTGCTGGTCGGCGAACCGACGGGCGGCAAGCCCAATCACTACGGCGAGGTCAAGCGCTTCACCCTGCCCCACTCAGGCTGGACCGTGAGCTACTCGACCAAGTATTTCACCTCCGCCAAGGTGGTGGGTGATCCGGACGCCATCCACCCCGACATTCCGGTCAAGGTCACCGGCAAGGACTACTTTGCGGGACGGGATCCGGTGCTCGAGGCGGCCTTGAGCCACCAGCCCTAGCAGGGTGCCGAACCACGGGCTTGCAACCGTTGCAGCCTAGCGCTCGCGGCCTCTACCCAGATGAAGGTAGACTCTCGCCATG
>JAUVCD010000253.1 GCA_030590865.1 Myxococcales bacterium
TCCGCTAGGCGTTGATTCGACCTTTGCGACCCCCGTTCTCTTGCGCCCGCTCGAGTGGGGCGCTGACATCGTGATGCACAGCACCACCAAGTATCTGAGCGGCCACAACCAGATTATCGGCGGCTGCGTGCTGACCAACGATGCCGAATACTACGAGAAGATGAATTACCAGCAGAAGTCCATCGGAGCGGTGCCGAGCCCCTTCGACTGCTGGCTGACCATCGGAGGGTTGAAGACCCTCGCCCTTCGCATGGGCCGCCATAGCGCGAACGGCCTGAAGGTGGCGCGCTTCCTCGAGGCCCACGACAAGATCGAAAAGGTCACCTACCCAGGCCTCGAGTCCCACCCGGGACACGAGGTGGCCAAGCGCCAGATGGTCGGTGGCTTCAGCGGCATGATGTCCTTCGAGCTGCACGGGGGCATCGAGGCCGGTCGCACCCTGATGAACTCGGTGAAGCTCTGTTCGTTGGCCGAGTCGCTCGGTGCCGTCGAGTCGATGATCACTCACCCAGCGACCATGACCCATCTGGATGTGCCGCGGGAAGAGCGGCTCGCCCGGGGGCTCATGGACAGCCTGGTGCGGCTGTCAGTGGGTATCGAGGATCCTGAGGACATCATCGCCGATCTGAGTCAGGCGTTGGACCTGGTGTAGCGCTCGACCTCGACCTGGAACTCGACCTCGACGGCGAACTCGCCCTCGACCTCGCACTCGAAGTCGACCTCACCCCCCCCACAAAACGACACCAGGCCCCGCCTCTCCTTGAAGAGACAGAGCCTGGCGCTTTGATTGGATTAGTGCGAGGCCTGAAATCAGGCGTTCTTGCCAATCCACTCCATGCTGACCGACTTGGGCCGGGTCAGCGCGGTGCCGACGGCGCGGTTCCAGATCAGCTGGGCCAGCATGCCCCTGGTACGGGAGACGCTGAAGAGAACCGTGTAGTACGGGAACTCTTCCAGGCCGTAGTGGTAAAGCAAGGCGCCGGAGCCGGCGTCGACGTTGGGCCAGAAGTTGGCGATCGGGTTCTTGCCGGCCTTGACGCGCTCGGCGGAGAACTCCTCGAGGACCTTGGGCACCACCTCGAAGACCGTGTTGACGGTCTGGAAGACCGGGTCGGCGGACAGGTGTTTTTTGCCAAAGGCGTTGAAGCCCGTGTAGCGGGGGTCGGTGACGCGCAGGACGGCGTGGCCGTAGCCCGGGATGACTTTGCCAGCCCGGAGGGTCTCGAAGGCATAGTCCTTGATCTGGTCGGCCGTGGGCGCACCGCCGAACTTCTCCATGGTCTCGAGAACCCAAGCCAGGCACTCCTGGTTGGCGAGGCCATGCAGCGGGCCAGCCAAGCCATTGAGGCCGGCGCTGGCCGAGTAGTAGGCGTCCGACAGAGCCGAGCCAACGGTGTGGCAGGTGTTGGCGCTGACGTTGCCACCCTCGTGGTCGCAGTGGAAGTGGAGGTAGAGCCGCATCAGCTCGGCGAAGGTGCCGGTCGGGTCGGCGAGTCCGAGCATGTTGGCGTAGTTTGCGCCCCAGTCCAGACCCGGAGTCCAGTCGATGTAGCCGCCCTTGTCATAACGCAGGCGATAGATGGCTGCTGCCAGACCCGGGAGCTTGGCCATGATGTCCAGCGAGTCGTCGAGCATGGGGATCCAGTAGTCCGCCTTGGTCATGCCCTTGTCGTACATCGCACGGAAGGTGCTCTCTTTTTCCATGCACAGGATGCCGGTGTTGAACATGCACATCGGGTGGCTGTCCGAGGGCATCGCCTCGAGCACGTCGTAGACGTACTGGGGCAGCTGGGCGCGACGGTCCATTTCCTTCTGGAAGGCCTTGACCATCTCGCCGTCGAGGGGCTCGATCTTGCCCGTCAGCATCAGGATGAAGGTCTGCTCCGGCCACAGCTCTTGGATGTCCAAGAGGGGCCGTCCGCGGATGATGAGCCCCTTGTCGGGCTCGACCACCGAGGTGTCACAGATCATGCCCTTGATGCCGCGCATGCCGCCGAAGGCCTGTGCGACCGTACACTTCGCAATCTCGTTCTTGCCCTTTTCTTTCAGCAGCTTGGCACGCTCTG
Source organism: Myxococcales bacterium (assembly GCA_030590865.1). Lineage (GTDB taxonomy): Bacteria > Myxococcota_A > Polyangia > Polyangiales > Polyangiaceae > JAPYTK01. The sequence goes on from JAUVCD010000253.1 coordinate 2,067, forward strand.
CTCGCCACTCAGGAACTAGTTCTGCCAGTCTCTCTTGCAACGTCGCCATTGTGTTTTCTCCTGATTCTTTCTGGGCAGGCCTACGGCCTTCCCTGGCCGGGGCCATCGCGCACCGCGACTCGGCGTGGGCGCAAAAATTTCCCTATTTCGGGGCCGACTTCATGCGACACCTACGTACCCCCGTCAAGCATGCAAAGTGCTTACCCTCCTATTGAATCTCGATGCCCCCCGATCGCGTCAGAAGACCTGCTCTGATCGCGCCAGGTGGGGGTAGCTGCTATCGTGCCAGCGATGCCTTACGTCACTACCCGCAGGCCCCGCATCTACTATGAGCGGCGTGGTCGGCGGGACGCGCCACCGCTGGTAATGCTGCGGGGATTGGGGCGGCGCTTGGCCCATTGGGGGAGGTTGGCCGATGACCTGGAGTCTCTCTTTCACCTCGTCCTGATCGACAACCGGGGGGCAGGCCGTAGCGACGCGGTGCGGCGACCCTATTCGGTCACCGATATGGCCTCCGATACGGTGGCGGTGCTCGACCATGTCGGCGTCGAAAGAGCCCACTTTTTCGGCATTTCGCTCGGTGGCATGATTGCTCAGCGGATCGCCATTGACCACCCTCAGCGGGTTGACCATTTGGTGCTCGGCTGCACCAGCCCGGGCGGCGAGCCGTCCCCGTGGGTATCGGGCCGGGCCAAATTGGCGCTGCTGCGTGCCCGCATCAGCAACCCAGCAGAGGCCGTCGCGGCGGAGGCACAGATGGTCTTGAGCGACGGGTTTCGCGAAGCCCATCCAGAGGTGGTGGCCGACTGGGTGAAGCTTGCCACCGATTTTCCGGTCAAGCGGTCGACGCTGCTGCTCCAGCTCTGGGCAGCGACTCGCCACAACCCTGGTCGCCAGCTTCAACGCATCACCGCTCCAACGCTGATCATCTGTTCCGATGCGGACACCCTCGTGCCCCCAGACAACAGTCGCTTCCTGGCGCGGCGCATCAAGGGTGCCGAAATCGAGTGGCTCCATGGTGCTGGCCACGACTTTGCCACCGAGTGTCCCGAGCGGACCGCGGCAATCGTGTCGGGCTTTCTGCTCGACAAGTCCTAGCTAGTTGGCGGTCCGAAAGGCGCTGCGGGCTCGCTCCCTGTTGGCCGACTAGCGTCTTTTCTCGGGGTTTTTGAAAAAACTCCGCCCCATCGCCTTCGGCGACGGGGCCCCACCCCAAAAGCGCTTCGCGGGAAAACAGGGGTTTCGGGCCAGAAACTAGCTACACCTGAATCTCGGCCCACCTGCCCCGGTGCCACATGATGGCATAGCAGCCGGCTTGGATGGCCCGGTAGGCTGACTGGGCCAGCCAGATGCCGAGCAGGCCGAAGCCAAGCAGGGGTCCAACGACGTAGGCCACGGGCAAGAACAGCACCCACTGGAGCACGATGGCCACCACCATGACCCGACCACTGTCGCCGGCGCCGAGCATGGCGTTCTGAAGCACCAGTCCGACGCCGTCGATGGCGATGGTGGCGCCTACGATCTGCAGCGGCAGCCTGCCGGTAGCGATGGTGGCGGCATCCTTGATGAAGAGCCCGAGCAACTGGTCTGGAATCGCCAGCATTGGCAGGCCCACCAGGCCGAGCACGATCACCGCGGCCTTCACCACATCCCAGCCCCAACGCTTCGCGTCCTGGTGGTTCCGTCGCCCGAGTGCTTGCCCGACCAGTGAGGCCGCGGCCATGCCGAGGCCCATCCCCGGCAGGATGGCGACTAGCATCAAGTTGACGACCACGTTGGCAGCGGCCAGCGAGGTGGTCGACACCCGCCCGACGATCCAGAACAGCGCGGTGAGCCCGGCGGCGAAGAACATCTGGCGGATGCCGCTGGGCACCGAGAGTCCGAGCATGGTGCGAAAGGTCACCCGATCGGGCAGGCCGTGCAAGAAGCCGGCGCCGCGGGCATGGCGCCACGCCATCACGAAATAGGTGATCGTGCCGACATAGGTGGCCACGGCCGTTCCGACGCCCGCTCCGGTGGCGCCGAGCTCAGGCAAGCCGAGGTTGCCGAAGATGAGCCCATAGTTGAGCACCAAGTTGCAGCCGTGCATCACCAGCAATGAGCGCAAGTAGACCCGTGAGAGATTGACGCCGTTGAAGTAGCCGCGGAACGCGAAGTTCATGCCCACGGCGGTGGTGGCGCACAGTCGGGCTTGCAAGTAGGGCACGCCGGCGGCGATCACGGCCGGATCGGCATTGAGATAGGGGTAGAGCGGCCGGGCGGCGAGCAGCAAGATGATGCTGGACGGAACGCCCAGGACAATCGCGATGGCCAGCCCACCGTTGAGGGGCACCGCCATCGCCGACCGCCGGCCCGCGCCGAGCCGCCGAGCCGCCATGGCCTGCACCCCTGACGAGAGGCCCATGATGAAGGCCTGGGACATGAAGGCCGCGAAGCTGCTCATCCCCACCGCTGCGAGGGCAGCCTTGCCCAGCGAGCCGACCATGGCCGTGTCGACCAGGTTCATGATGTTTTGGGACACCATGCCGCCCATGATGGGCAGCGCCAGATCGAGAATGGTTCTGTAGCGGGGTTGGTCCATTCAGCCCGTAGTGAGCGCCATTCAGCCCGTAGTGAGCGTGAGCCAAAGAGCCTGGCAGCTTTCACTCAGTGTGTGAACCGCCGTGGCCGCCATCGCTCCACTTCGACCCATTGCGCTACTCGCGAGGCGCCATCGTTGGCCCCTTAGCCGTGCGATGCTGGCCTGGTCCAGCAGCACGGCCCGGCAGCCGAGCGATCCGGTCAGATGGCCCAGTAGCTTGCTCAGTGGCGCTACCCGTTACCGTTGGGCCCGGGCGGTCCGGTCGCGAGGGGCTGGTTTGGGCAGCCGTCGGGCTTGCTGTTGGACCTTCGGCAGACGGGGCTCCACCACCCGCACGCGGTACGTCGTGGGCAGTCGCTGGCGGCGACTGACTTTCTGACCGCAGCGGTGGGCCGAGGCCATCAGCTCGTTCGAGCGCGCGGCAAAGCGTTTCAGCCTGATCAAGTGGGGGGCGAAGGTGTCGACGCCCAGCTTGGCGGCCCGCCGGATGGCTCGCAGCTCGATGCGGCCCTGTCGTTCCACCGCATGGGTCTCGGACAGCTTTCGATCGAGGCAGCGGCTGCGGCGCAGATCCCGCTGGCCGCGGGCCACCCGCAGCCAGCGGAAGACGTGATCGCTCCTGAGGCTCATCCAGCTAACCTGGGCGTGGGCGGTATTGAGCGCTGCTTGGCCGGCTCGTTGGGTGGCTGGGGCTTTGGAGGCCCGCGTATCGGTCCGAGGCGCGGAACCGTCAGCCGGTGGGTGACTCGCAGTCTCCCCCAGGACGGGCCCGCACAACAGGACGAGCGCGGCGCACAGAGCGGTTGCGCTACCGAGCTTCTTCATCGTTGGTTTCCGTTGTTGCAGTCATGGAATTGGTGGCCTTCGGCGCGACGGGTGTTCAAAAAAAGAAGCAGGCTGAGCGCCAGCCGGTCCGGTGGACCGCCGGCCAGCCTTGACGCACTCGTGACGGGGGGCCATCACCCGACCTGTGAGCGCGGCAAGAATCGAGGAGCGGATCACCGAGGTCACCAGCCTCGATGACCCCCGACTCGGTGACTACCGGAACTTGCGTGAAGCCGATCTGGCGGTGCGGCGGGAGGCTTTCATCGCCGAAAGTGAGGTGGTGCTTCGGGTGCTGCTCCACCGTGGTCGTTTCACGGTTCGGTCGATCTTCTTGGCGGCCTCGCGGCTCCCCAAGCTGGCGACGCTGCTGCTCACTATTGACCCAGAGGTCCCCATCTACGTTGGGTGCCAAGAGCTGCTCAACCAAGTGGTGGGCTTCAGGATTCATCGTGGAATCCTCGCCGCCGGACAGCGGAGCCCGATGCCGACGGCGGCTCAGCTCTGTGGCCAGCTGGGGCCTGGGCCGCGCCGGTTGGTCCTGCTCGAGGGACTGACCAATCACGACAACGTCGGCGGGGTGTTTCGCAACGCTGCCGCCTTCGGAGCCGATGGCGTTCTCTATGATTCGACGACCTGCGACCCGCTCTATCGCAAAGCCATCCGTGTCTCCGTTGGGGCCGCGCTCTTCGTGCCTTTCGCCCGCTGCGTGACCAGCCACGAAGCCATCGAGGCGGCTCGCGCGGTGGGCTTCGAGATTCTGGCGCTCACCCCGCGACCGGAGGCCGACGCGCTCGCCGAGATCGGCACGACGTGGGCGGCTGCCGAGCGGGTTGCGCTGCTGGTCGGAAGCGAAGGGCCGGGGCTCGCTTCGCCAACCTTGGCGACCGCCGACCGGGCGGTGCGCATCGCCATGGCCGCTGGCTTCGATTCCCTCAATGTCGCCACCGCCAGTGGCATCGCTCTGCACGCATTACGCACGGCGCAGTGGGCATCTCAGGCTTCCCCAGGGTGATCCGCAGCGGTCCGTGCCACCGGTACAGTGGCAGGCTGTGGCAGGCTGTGGCGGGCTCGCTCGTCAGCCGAGGGCCACGACCGCGCCGGCGAAGCCGATGTCGTTCAGATGGCGCTCCATGGCAGGTCGACCGCTTGCCGAGGTGATCACGACAGTGTCCTCGGCAGTCGCTTCTTTCAGTCGCTCACGACTCAGGACCGGCAGACCGTTCACCGTTCGGTCCTGTTTGGCCAGGCTGTCGTCCACCAAGGCCGTCAGTGGGCAGCGGTTCAACCCTGCCAGGTCGTAGAGACAGAACAGTTCGTGGTCGATGCCCCAGAGGATCACGGGTGAGCCCTTTTTTGCGAGCGTCGCGATGGTGGCCTGGCGGTCTTGGATGGCCTCGCGTTGCTCCTCGACATAGCGGCGCAAAGCGTGCCCCAGGGCAACATCCGGCTGCACCGCTTCGGCCTCTGCCTTGCGCAAGACGGCGTAGCAAACGGGGATGGTGATGGTTTCGGAGATAGGTGCCGTCAGCTGGCCCGTCTCGACAGGCGTAAAACCGCTCCGCCTGGCGAGGTTGGCCAAGTGGTGAGTGTCGAAGTGAGTGACCCGCTCACTCTGGCCGAGCCAATGGAAGGCGCAGACCGGCAGCTCGCCATAGCGGGAGGCGTCGGCCACCTCGAGGTAGACGAAACCGTCGTCAGCCAGGCGGTCGTGGGCCTCTTGCAAGGCCCGCTGGGGATCATAGAGGTGCTCGATGAGGTGGCTGTACACCAGCACGTCGGGGGTCACGTCTCGGTAAGGCAGCTTGTCCGTCGAGCCGAGCGCGGCAGGCAGTTTGCAGATGTGGCGGACGTGCTCTACCCGGTTGATGGACAGATCGACCCCGTAGAGGCGGTCATAGCCAAAGCGGGTCAGGGTGGAGATGAAGCCGCCGTTGGCGCAGCCCACGTCGATGATGTTCGGATGGTCACTCTGGATGTGGCGCTCCAACACCTTGAGCGCGAGCTCATAGCGATCCATGTCCCATGGATCCATGCCGCCGCCGGCGGTCAGCTCGACGGCGTAGGACCCATGGTCCCGGTAGAACGTGTCGAGGGTCGCTTGATCGAAGGCCCCGTCGTTATAGGTCTGGCCGCAGTGGCGGCAGGCGACCAGGCGGGTGCACCGGTCGAGGGGCACATCGTCAAAGGCGCCAAACTCGAGCTCCGCCAAGAGCTCGACCTCGTGGCCACAGCCGGCCGGACAGGCCCGTTGGGCCGCTATCACCGATGCTTCAGCTCTGGCCATGTCAGCGTCACCTCGTGTTTGGAATCGAGCCGCTCATTAGGCGGCGGAGCGGGCCTTGCTCGATAGCTCTCCGGTGTGACTAGCACAACAGGGTTGTTCGGCCCTCGCCGTTCCCGCGTTCCGCTCTAGACCAGGTCGTCATCCCCTCGGTCTTTCAGCGCCTGGACGATTTGACCGACCTGCTGCGAGGCGTTCCGTTCGACCACCAGCAGCGCGTCGTCGGTTTGGACGACCACCAGGTTGGACACGCCAACCAAGGCCACCACCCGCTTGGTCTCACCGCTGCGCATGTCGACGACCATGTTGTTTTGTGCGTCGATGAGCACCGTCGACTCAGGGGCCGCGTTGCCGTTTCTATCCTTGGCGGCAAGCTCGCTGGCAGCTAGCCAGCTGCCGAGATCGCTCCAGCCGAAGTCTCCGGGCACCACGGAGAGCGCCGTCTCGTGCTCCATGACGCCGTAGTCGATGCTCACCGCAGGCAGGCTGGCGAAGACGTGCTCGAGCACCTCGGCTTCCCGTCCAGCGGCAGCCGCCCGATCGAGCTCGGCGAGCCCGTCGGCCAGGGCAGGCAGGTGGGTCCTGATGGCGGCCAGCATGTCGCAGGCACGAAAGAAGAACATGCCGGCGTTCCAGTAGAAATGGCCAGCGGCCAGGTACTGCTGAGCATGGTCGAGATCGGGCTTCTCCACGAACCGCTTGACCTTCAATACCGGTCCATCGCCCCGTTCGGCCTCGATGTAGCCGTAGCCCGTCTCGGGATGGGTCGGTTCGATGCCGATGGTGGTGATTACGCCCCGGCGGGCTTCGGCTATGGCGGTCTCGAGGGCGGTTCGGTAGCCGGCGACGTCGCGAATGTGGGTGTCGCTCGGTAGGGCCATCACGACCGCCTCGGGATCCTGGCGGGCGATGGTGGCCGCGGCCCAACCGATGCACGGCGCGGTGTTGCGTGGGACCGGTTCGGCTAGCAGCTGGTGGGGCCCGAGCTCGGGCAGAGCCGCCCCCGTCGCGGCGGTCAGATGTCGGCCGGTGGCGATGTAGATGTGGTCGATGCCACAGAGTGGCTCTACCCGGGCCACCGCCTCTCGCACCAGCAGATCACCACCGCCGAGGGGTAGCAGCTGCTTGGGATGGGCTCTGCGCGACGCCGGCCAGAACCGGGTGCCCGACCCGCCCGCCATGATCACCGCACAGGTCGACTTGCTCGTCATCCCTGGTCTCTACCAGCGTGGGCTCAGCACCGCGAGCTTGGGCGGGGAGCGATATGGGCGACGTCGCCCCGGACAGGCAGCTGCTCGACCGGTTGGGGTAGGGCGCGTCCGTAGCCGAGCACCGCCAAGGCCAAAGGCACGAGCCACAGGCTGAGCCAGACGGTGCGGTTGCGCTCACACAAGGCACGCCACAGGCTGGCGCCCAACAGGGCGCCGGCGCAGGACAGTAGCGCCACCAAGGTGATCAGTCCGCCCCCGAGCATGCCTACCTTGGGCGTCTCGAGGGCTAGGCGAGCCACTTGCAGCGCCATGACAGGCACGGACATGAGCAGTGCGGCCTCAGCGGCGCGCCAGCCGCCGACACCGAGCCAGCGGAGCACGATGAAGGCCGCACCGATGCGTGAGGCCCCGGGCACCGCGGCGAGCCCGTGGGCCAAGCCCACCAATAGGGCGCCTGCAGCGGCGGGGGTCAGGTGTCGTGGTGGTGGTGTGAGGGTCGTGCTCGCCAGTCCGGCAGCGGTCAGCAGCAGGCCCGCCCCGACCACCAAGGGGGTTGCGTTCAGCTCGGAGACGTAGGGCCGGAGTAAGATATCGCTGGTAGCCGCTACCAGTGAGGCCAAGACCATCGCGACGGCGTCCCGCCCTCCCTCGCTACTTTGCAGAATCGCCGGTCGGGCGAGTCCGCGGATGCCTTCGGTGAAGGCCCGAGCAAGCCGCTGCCGCACCACCACCACCAGGGCCACCAGGCAGCCTAGCTGGGCGATCGAGCTCAGCGCCGGAAGTCCGCGGTCACTGCCGAGCCAGATCCGGGCGGCTACTTGGTGTCCCGTCTCCGACAGGGGCAACACCGTCGTCAAGCCCTGCAGCAGGGCGTGCACGATGGCTTCGCTCAGGTCCATGGGCCGCTCAAGCTAGCTCAGGTGACGGTCCGCGGGCATTCGAAATGGACCTGGGTGCAGTGGTGCAGCCGCAGGAATTGTAGCCATTGCAGGCCATGGTTGGGGAGCTTAGCGGTGGTCCTGCCGGTAGCGAGCGAGCGACCGGAACCTGCTCTCCAGTTGCCGCTCTCGGAGGCGCTTGGCACGATCATCAGGACGTCACCCTCCGTCGTTCCGGTTGATTTCTGGCCGGGCGCCGTATCATCATGCTTGAGAATCCTTGGAGGAATTCCCCATGCGCCGAGTCTTTTTCACATCTCTGACCGTCTCTGCAGCCTTGCTGCTCGTCGCCGCTTGCACTCAGTCGGGCGAGGACAACGATGGCGACATCAACGACTGTGGCAACATCGACGTGGAGGCTAGCGCCGAGTGCACCGTCGAGGTCTCTGGTGGCTGCACCGCCAACTGCACGCCGATCAGCTTCACGGCGTCGTGCCAGGGCGAGTGCACTGCCAGCTTCTCGGCCAGTTGCACGGGCACTTGCGAGGCCGACTGCGAGGCCTCCTGTGACCCAGGCAGCCTCGACTGCGAAGGCAGTTGCGGGGTGACCTGCGAGGGCAACTGTGAGGGCCATTGCGAGGCTGAGGCCGACCATGCCAGCTGCATCGCGTCCTGCGAGGCCAGTTGTGAAGGTGAGTGTGGCGTGGCCTGCGAGGGTGATCCCCCCACCTGTGAGGGAAGCTGCCAGGCAAGCTGCGAAGGGTCGTGTAGCGCGGAAGCCAACATGGACTGCCACATCGACTGTCAGGCCGAGCTTCAAGGCGGCTGCGAGGTGGCCTGCGAGAGCCCCGACGGCGCGTTGTTCTGTGACAGTCAGTACGTCGACCACAACGGCAACATGGCCAGCTGCATCGCGGCGCTCAATGCCATGCTCGAGGTCGAGGTGGACAGCAGCGCCAGCGCCGCTTGCTCTGATGGCAAGTGCGAGGCTTCGGCGGAGGCCCAGGTGGCTTGCGCGGCGAGCCCCGGTCCGGCCGATGGCAACACGTCGTGGCTGGCCTTGGCTGCCGCAGCCCTCGGGCTCGGCTGGTCGCGCCGCCGCCGCTAGCGGCTACTCGCGACCATAGAGCGACGTCCCTGTTTTCGTGCGGGGCGGGCGGGTGCCCGTCCTCGTCGACGTCTGCACCGGCTTGGTGGCGCTGGCCGAGGCGCTGGCGCTGGCCGAGGCCGTGACCTCGGGCGCTGCCGTCGAGACCGTGGGCTCGGTGGTTGGCGCGGTCGCGGTCGCGCCGGTGGTGGGGCCCGAGGTTGCGGTGGTCGTCGGTCCGGCGGTGGTGGCAGGGGTGCCGTCGGTTTCAGGCGTGGCGTCGTCATCTCCCGACAAGGAAAGCACCGCCACCAGGCTGGCGGCTACGGCCGCCCCAGCGGCTGCCGCCACGATCTGTTTTCGACGTGACTGGCTCAGCTCTGCGCTGCCCGGCCCTAGGGGCGTCGACTGGGGTCCAGGCGTTTCGCTGGCGCTGCCTGCGCCGGGGCTCTTCCTCTGCGCGTCTTTGTCGGTGGCTGCGGTCTTTGCGTCATCGGGCAGGGGCGGCAGAGCGTCGAGCACTGCCTGCGGCGGGGGCGCCAATTCGGCGTAGGATTCGAGGCTCGAGCGCACCTCCGTCGGTTGCAGCGTATCGAGCCTCACCGCTTCGATGGCGGCGATGAGCTTGGACCGCTCCTTGAGCCGCGTGTCTGCCGCTTGCCGCACGTAGCGGGCTACCGCCTGCAGGCTGGCCAAATCGCCCACCGCTTGAATGGCCGCGGCCATCTTTCCGGCGGTCGCCCAGCGCCGTTTGGGATCCCGCTCCAAGCCCTGCATGACGATGCCGTCCAGCTTCTTCGGGGTGTCGGCGACCACGCTGGGAGGGTCGATCGGCTGGCTGAGCAGCGCGTGGGCGATGGCGGTGATGGTCTTGGCCCGGAACAGCCGGCGACCGGTCATGGCCTCCCACATCACCACCGAGGCGCTGAAGATGTCGGTTTGGCGGCTCAGCGGATCGCTGCGGACCTGCTCGGGAGTGATGTAGGCCAGCTTGCCTTTGACCTCGCCTTCACGGGTCGAGTGGTACTGCCCCATGGCTCGGGCCACGCCGAAGTCGAGCAGTCGCACCATGCCATCGGTGCCGATCATGATGTTGTCAGGCGCTACATCGCGGTGCACGAGCTGCAGCGGCTCACCTTGCTCGTTGCGGGCCTCGTGGGCGCCCTGGAGACC
>JAUVCD010000862.1 GCA_030590865.1 Myxococcales bacterium
CCGATGCGTCTGAGCTTCTCTTGCTGCTCGACGCTGCCCGAGAGCGAGACGCAGTCGAGCACCGCACAGCACTCGCCAGCTGACCCGAGCGCCGTCAAGAGATTGCTCTTGCCGACCACGGTCCCCCTCTTGGAACACCCCTCGGCGATGTTGCACACCACCGAGTCAGACGCCCGCAACCCTTGGTCACGCAAGTGAGACCGCCCGCGGGGAAACCCCGCGCGAGAGAACCACCGGTTCACCTCGACGGCGAGCCGGTAACAATCGAGCTTCTCGCAATCAAATGCGTGCTTCATCTGGCCTCCATCGGTCGCCGGGTTTGCGATAAGGCGACCTCGCCCACAGCGTTCAGTCGCCCTCGCAGCAAACCCGGCGACCGATGGAGGCCCCGAAGCTCCAGCAACTACGACCTGCGTCTGTCCCGAGATTCAAGTGAAACGAGTGTCCCGAGATTCGAGTGAAACGAGAATCGAGAGCCCCGAGAGCCCCGAGACTCGAGAGTCACTGAACAAGCATGCGACAACTATCCTGTCAGAGGGGGTCCAGGGCGAGGGCGAGCCGTTGCCATGGCCGCGGTGAGGGACTATCAGTGGGCCGCTGTTTCCCCTGAATTCCCGGAGAATACGATGTCGCCCGTGACCCTCCCGTCTGTCGTCTTCCTCGCCTGCGGGCTGATTTTCGCAGCAGCCTGCGACGACTCGTCAGAGACCACCCCCGCCGACGGGGGCACCACCGGCGACGGGGGCGTCGGCGGCGAAGGGGGCGTGGGCCTAGGCGGAGAAGGGGGCGTGGGCGGAAGCACCGCTTTCGGGATCACCTTCGTCGAGGTACCGGCGGGGACCTATCAGGTGGGCAGTCCGACGAACGAGGTCGGCCGCGAAAATGACGATGTCTACCTGCACGCCGTCACCCTCAGCCACGCCTTCCAGATCGGGACGACGGAGGTGACCCAGGCGATCTTCGAACAGATCACCGGAACCAACCCCAGCTACACCGACGGCACCCACGCCCTCTGTTCCGAGTGCCCGGTGGATCAGGTCACCTGGAGTCAGGCTGCCGAGTTCTGCAACATGCTCTCCGACACCGCTGGCCTGACGTCCTGCTACACCTGCACCGGTGAGGGCGTGAACCTGACCTGCGACGGGGCGGGCGCACCCTACGAATGCAATGGCTACCGCCTGCCCACCGAGGCTGAGTGGGAGATCGCGGCACGAGCCGGCACGACAGCCGCCTTCCCCAACGGTGGCAACCTGGTGGCGGGGACAGAGTACCAGCTCACCGGCCCGATCACCTTGGACAACGGCGAGTTGCTGGGCTCCTTCGCGTGGTACCGCAACAGCAGCGGCGACCGCAGCCACGACGTCGGGACCCTCGCTCCCAACGACTTCGGGCTCTACGACGTGATCGGCAATCTGGATGAGTGGTGCCACGACTGGCACGCCGACTACGTGGGGGACGAAGGGGACACGCTCGACCCTTACGGCCCGACCACCGGCCAGAACCGCATCAATCGAGGTGGCGCCTTCAACGTGGGACAGCCCTATCTGCGGCTCGCCTCTCGCAACTGGTTCGCCCCAAACAACCTCTGGTGGGTGGTCGGGATGCGAGTGGCGCGAACGATCATCCCATAGCGCCATTGGGGACCGATCACTGAGCGTGAGCGGTGCCGACAGACCGGTCGCGACTGCCTGGCAGGTGGGCTACCATTCGTCATGCTCCGAAGCCTCGTCTTGGGTGGGTTGGTCATCGTGGTGATAAGCGGCTGTGCGTCACCGCCGGCATCGCCGCCGGATCGAACGCCGCCGCCGGCGACTGTTGCCGTGCCCCCGCCCCCACCCTCGACCGGTGCGCCCCCAGCGACGGCGCCACTAGTGGTGCCGACCGAGTCGACCGTTGGCGGCGCCAGCGAGTCGGTGCCCGAGGACCTAGCCTGCACGGCGGATGACGAATGCACGGCGAGCACTTTTTCCGGTTGCTGCGGTTGCTGCCCTTGTGTCGAGGTTTACCCGACGCGCAAGGACGTCCTCGCTAAGCGTGAGACCCGATGCCACGCCGTGCGCTGTGCCCGCGGCGCCTGCCCCGATCCCTGCCCTAGCTGCAGAAAGGGTGAGGAAGCGGTGGGGGTCGCCTGCCGCGACGGCCGCTGTCAACTCCTGCACTGACCACTAGTGCCACCGCCTAACGAAAGCACCAGCCGTCCTGCACTCGGCAGCGACCGCCGTCGCGACAACCGGAGCTGGCGCGACAGTCGGCAGCGTCCCGCGCCGCGCAACGTCCATTGACGAGGCCGCAGGCGCCGCGGGTCCGACAAACCGACGCCTCACGGCATCCCGCCTCCGTGGTGGTGCAATAGCCTCCCTCGGCGCCGCACGTGCCACTGTCGCGGCAATCATCGGTGCTGCGGCAATCACTGTCCTGCAATGATGGATTCGGTGCGGCCCACTCGAGCAGCATCAGGCTGCCCGCCGTATAGCCGATGCGAAGGATGTTCTGGCTTCGCTGCTCCACGAGCTGCATGCGCGTCGGAGAGGCCTGAACCACCCGGCCCTTCACCGCGGTCATGCGACCGCCCGAGAAGCTCACCGTTCCGGACATGGACATGAAGGACATGGCGTGGACAGGCAGGCGATTGGGTGGGAGCCCATGAGGCTGAACCGCCGTGGCTCGGTGAGCAAAGACATTGCGTTCTTCGTCGAGCAACCGGGCCAGCACACGAATGGTACCGATCGGTGTGTCGTCGCGCAGCACATGGGCCGCCGAGCAGGCGTCGCCAGCTTGTTCCTTGCAGCTCTCATCGAACTGCTTCAGGGCGGCCTCCGGGTTGGGTGGGACGCCGATCCCTGCGTAATGGTAATAGCCGAGAAACATGCACCCGTCGGCAGCGCCACCACGGCAGGCGGTCGTCATCAGCTCGTGAGCACGGTCGTCCTCCGCTGCCCCGTCGATTCCGTCGGCGAGGGCGAGTGAGAGATCGCGGCAAGCTTCGAAGACCGTCTCCCGGTCTGCACGGCTGCTATGAGCCTGGCGCTCAACGTCAAGGGTCGTGGTCCCCTGGACCAGCTTGGGAGGGCGGGCGCCCTGGCCGACGGGCCGTGCGGCTTCGCGGCACGCCTGTTGGAGAAGCTTGCGACCCGTCCCGGGGTCAATGTCCGGCTTGGTGAGAGCCAGCACGCCACCGCGATGACAGCCACGGAGGTAGCCGGCATCACAAGCGCGGCCGTAGTAACGAATCGCCTCGGCGATATCGGCGTCGATGGAGGTCTTGCGAGGATCGAGCTTCTCCGCCGTGGCAAAGCACCCATAGGCTGACCCGAGGTCGC
>JAUVCD010000143.1 GCA_030590865.1 Myxococcales bacterium
GAGCGCATCGCCCTGCAACAGCTCGGTCGCGTCATCCCAATCGAGACCGGAGCGCATCACGGCCCGCGGCCACTCAGGCACCGAGAACTCGACCAGTGCGCGCTCGAAGCTGCGGGACATCTCATCAGCCGAGGCAAAGCGCTTGTCCTTCGCCTGGGTGAAAGCACGCCTGAACCATGGCTCGAGCTCCAACGGTGCCGTCGTGCCCGCCAGCGGCTCGAACTCACCTTTACAGATGGAGAAGAACAGCGCGTGGGGCGTGTCGGCAGTAAAGGGCACGGAGCCCACGATCATCCGGTAGACCACCGCCGCGAGCGCCCACAGGTCAGACCGATAGTCCACATCCCGTGTGCCGAGCACCTGCTCGGGGCTCATGTACTCGGGCGTGCCCACCACCACGCCCGTGCGGGTCAGCGCATCATTCTGATCCTGCCACTGCTTGGCGGCACCAAAGTCGAACACCTTGACCAAGCCAAACTCGCGGGCGGTCAGGAACAGGTTGTCCGGTTTGATGTCCCGATGAACGATGCCCAATCCGTGGGCGGCATCGAGGGCCTCGCCAACCTGGCTGAGCACCTCCTTGGCCTCTTGCAGGCTCACGGTCCCGAGACGGGCGAGGCGCTCTCCGAGGGTTTCACCATCGAGCAATTCCATCACTAGAAAGGGCGTGCCGTCCCCAGTGGTGCCGTGCTCGAGAATCTGGACCACATGGGGATTGTCGATCCCCGCCGCCGAGGCAGCCTCACGATTGAAGCGTGCCACCGTATCTGGGTCGCGGCTCTTCTTGGCAGCGATGAACTTGACGGCGACGTGGCTGCCGAGGTCAACCTGCTCGGCGACCCAAACACTCCCCATGGCCCCCTCCCCCAACGGCCGTAACAGCCGCAGCGACGGGGTCACCATGCTGCCAGCAGATAGCTCCATCCTCGGAGTGCATCATAGCCGGCAGGGCGGGTGGCGCAGCAAGCCGGATGAACCTGCAATCCAGAGCACACCCCTGGGCACCAGCGGGACACCGGCTCTCGAGACGGCCGCTGAGGGCTGCCGGCAGCGCCAGTTCCTGCTATTCAAGTGAACATTCTCCTTGCCTGAGCTGCTCGAGTCATGGCCCCCGCAAAAAGACGGATAGTCAGCGTGAAGGCCATCGTGGGCCAGCGAAACCTCCTGGTCGCGCTCAGCAACGCACTGACGCAACAAGAACCTGGCGGCGTGTTAGGGGTCGGGCTTGGTGCACTAGCCCATTCGTTGCCCATCTGCGGTGGCCTCGCCTACCGAACCGACGGCGACGTGCTCGAGCTCGTCGCAGACCAGGAGCTGCCTCAGAAGTGCAGGGGTTGGCTCGCCCGTCTGCCCCTCACCGAGGACACCTCCTGGTTTGTCGCCCAACGGGTGGCCCAGAGCCACCGCTCCGAATTGGACGAGGAGCTGGCCGAAGCGCGCGCCGGTGTCAGCATCGCACCACAGCTGAGAGAAGCTGGCTGGGGCGCTCTAGCGGCGGCGCCCATCGTGGCGGGGCGCGACACGTTGGGGGTCATGGTGGTCGCCGCCAAAGACGCCCAGGTCTTCGATGCGGAGACGGTCCGCACCATCGAGGCAGCCTGTGGGATCATGGCGCTCGCCCTGCTGCGCGAGCGCTTCGCTGAGCTGGAAGGTGAGCGACTCGAGGAGGGCGCAACAGCCCAGCTGGCCACCGTGGGTCTGGTGGCTTCGTCGGTCGCCGAGGATCTCGACGGTCCGCTCGAGTCGCTCGACATGCTCCTCGAAACTCAAGACGCCTTGATCCGATCGCTACGTGATGCACTGGAAGGCGCCCCCTATGAGCTCGATGAGCTCGGTCAGCTAACCTACGAGATCGGCGGCATCTCACGGCGGCTCAAAGACATCGGCCTCCGCCTGCAATCAATCTCTGAAGACGCCGAGCCCATCACGGTCGATCTGACCCGTTTAACTCGGTCGGCCGTCGCGCTCATGTACCGACACATCACCAGCTTGGGTGTGGCGCTCGAGCTGCAAGACATGGAGGAACAGCTCGCGGTCGACGGCCAGGATGCTGCGTTGAGGTCGCTGGTGGTGCAGCTCTTGTTGCATGTGGCTCGGGAGCTTCACAGCGCCGGTGCCACCGATGCCCAGATGGTCGTATCCTGCGTGGCCAAAGCAGACCGCTGCGTGCTCAGCATCGACAGTGGCAGCCAATCCTCCGCATCCGCCGAAAGCGGCGCCGACATCTTCGCCGCCTGGATGGCCCGGACGGAAGGCACGTCCAGCAACAGTCCCGGCCTGGTCCTGGCCCGGCAAACCGTGCGGTCCCATGGAGGACACATCGAGGTAGGCATGTCCGACCTCGGAGGCACCGGGATCCAGGTACATCTGCCCATCTCCCAGTCAACCATCCGGCCGGAAGAGCAGCGCCCGTCCTTTCCCATGCCGACGCTACACCCCCCCAATGACTCGACCCCGGTCGTGGTGTGGATCGACGGCGACCAGGTCGCCGGCAGCGCCGTAAAGCGGTGCTTCGAAGCCTATGACGTCCGTCTGGCCAGAACGATCGAAGAGGGCCGAGCACTCATCACCGCCCTCGAAGAGCCTCCAGAAATCGTATTTTGCACCGTCGAGCTAGCTGACGGTTATGGCATCGAGCTGCACCACGAGGCGATTGCAGAGGTGGCGGAGCGGTTCGTCTTCATGTCTGAGGGCGTCATTCCCGCAGACGTGGGTGCGTACCTGAGGGCGTCCAACTCCATGACCCTCATCAAGCCGGTGACGATCGAGGAGATCACCAACATCCTCGTAGGCTCAGCCGACGCCGAGGACACCGAATCCGCAGCGGCGACCTTGCAGCCGGAAACGTCGTCCCACCCACCAGAGTTCTAAGCGTCTCGGGACACCGAGGAACCCGTGCCGTGACCTGATCAGGCCGCCGCCCGGGGTGCGCACCGTTGACGGCGGGTCGCGGTCAGCGGCTGGCCTCGCAGTGACGTTCCGATGGCAAAGCCCGCCAGCGTCAAACTCATCCGCTGCAGATCGACGTAGCCTTCTCGGTGAAGGGCCGACACGACACTGCGCACGTCGGGACGGCGCACACCCAGCTCGGCGACCAAGTCGTCGAGGGTGCAGCGACTGCCTTTGCGCTGGTGGGTGGTCATCGCACAGAGCACGTGGATCGAGAGCTGCCCACGGTCGATGATGTGATTTGGGGAAGATGGCGTATGCGCTTTCATTACATTTCCTCCAGTCATCGGCTTATGCACAAAATGAACCATGATTTCAACATATTAAGTGCTTCACTAAGCACCTAAATGGGCCCCTTGGCCGTCACCCGCCGGTACTGGCAGGCCAGCAACCAGAACAGGATGAGCCCCAACAGATCGCACACCAAGTCAGCGAGCTCGCAGGTCCGTATGGGCGAGTAGGTCTGCAAGCCTTCCTCAACTGCTGCTAGCGCGAAGGGCGCCAGGACCGCCAAGGGCACCGGCAGCCGACCCACCATCAGGCGGCGATCTCCCCAACGCAGGACAAACCAAAAAGCCAGGCTACCGACCAGCAACAGGTGCATCACTTTGTCGGCATGAGGCCAGGCGAGCCAGCTTGTGGGGAGGCGGCCCAAGTAGGCCAACGCAGCCACCACAATGACCAGACCCACACCCCCATAGCTCACCCAACGACGTTGCAGCATGCACCGCTGGTTGTGGCACACCGATGCGCAGCCTCGGTGCACGGAGTGTGGCGATCTGTGGAAATCCAGAGGCAGCGCGGCGGCGCGCGGTCAGAGCACGAGCTCGCCCAACAAGGGGAGCGTTCCGACTCGCAAGTCCGCGCTTTGCCGGGTGAGCTCGTCCACCAGCTGGGGCAGCTTGATGGCCGGCATGAGCCGCGCGCCCCGCTCGATGGGGCTGAAGAAGTTGTCCCAGTGAGACAGCAAGACGGCCTCCGGCGACACTTTCGACAACAACCGCTCGACGAGCCGCGGGGTGGCCGTCCAGCCCGCGACGCACAGCAGCAACAGGTCGATGTCCCGAATCGACGGGCTGACGTCGTCCCGCAAATTCGCGCTACCGGTGTGATAGATCGTTCGGCCGGCCACGGTCACCGCAACGTTGAACACCGCGCCACACCGGTAGTCTCCCATCCGCGCTGGCACCTGGTGGCAATCGGTGATGTCACCTGGATAGGGGACTTGCCCTCCCAACAGGGGCGAGTGCTCACTGGGCACGAACCGCAGCTCGAAGGGGCCCAGCTCGAGGCGAACTTCAGACTGGTCGCCCATGGCCTGAACGTCGTGGAGCCGATCGGCGGCGATCCCAGCAGCACGACACAGCGTCACCGCCGAGGTGGAGCCGAACACTCGAGCGCCGGTGAACCGTGCAATGGCCGGCACGTCCAAGACGTGATCGAAGTGGGAGTGACCGCAAACAATGCCGTCCGCCCCCGCCACGTATCGTCGAATGGTCGGGAGATCGGGCTCGATAGACGACAATAGACAGCGCCCGAGCGACGCACGGGTCAGGTAAGGATCGATCAGCAAGACCCAACCTTGATACTCGATGGCAAAACCTGCAGTGCCAAGCCAACGCAGCCGCAACCCTTGGTCGCCGCTCTTCAGCTCGTCACGGGCAAACTCGATGTCCCTGGGACGCACGGCGCCAGCATAGCGCGTCTCGGTGTCGATACCTGAAGGATCGAGGGCAGAGATGCGGCCGCAACGGCCAGCAAGTAGGCTGAGCGAGCCACGGAAGGCGCTTCAGGTTGGGATGCAGTGACGTTGTACGAGACCATCGCCATAGTGGGCATTGGGGTTGGCTGCCTGTTCGGCGTCGTCACCCTCGCTTGGGTCGTAGCGCTCCTCACCCGCCGGGCCGTGACCGGCGCAGGCAGCGCGACAGAGATCCCCGTCGACCTCGGCGGTTTCCAGATCCTCACCAAGACGAGCAGCAACAAGGTGACCCTCCGCTGTCTCACCCCAGGCTCGGCAACTAGCTCGGTCATCTTCGACACCGCCGCCAAGGGGCCGAAAGGGGCCACCGGTGATCACACTGGACTGCCTGCGTTCGACTTGTTCTTTCGCCGGCGCGAGGCGCAGGAGGCCGCCTGGAGCAACCTTCGAGTCAACCGTCGGCGCCTAGAGCGCGCCCTGGCCTTCCTACGGGCCTATCGCACCCAGTTCGTGAGTATCCGAGTCGAGGGTGATGACGTCTCTTTTGTGCTGCGCTGGGGACATGCCGGCAGGACGAGCAACCGGCGCCTCCATCCGCGACACCTGTTGAGCTTACTGCCCGCCATGGTCGACTTCTGCGGCGCCGTACTCTCGGCGGCCCGTTGGCCCGCCTATCACATGCCGGCCAGTCCTGAAACGGGCGGCCCGGAGATCGATCGAGCCGCAGAGGCCGGTAGAGCCACGGTCGACGATGACTCCTGGGAGTTAGAGGATCGCTACCCTCCGGAAGCGGGAGCGCTGCAAACGACGCGCGGCGCGCTCCAGGCGCAGCTCGAACGGGGCCGCCTGTCGCCGCTGTCTCGCGTGCGGCGAGTCGAGGGTCAGCCCTGGATGGCCTTGGCCGAAGTGGACGAAGCCTATCGAGGGGATCCGGATCGCCCGGTCGAGCCCGCCAGAGCTCCTGGGCCACTACGACGCCTCGTGACCGTCCTGCTGAGCAACCGCATGGGCACCGCAGTGCTCCCAGTGAGTGCTTTTCTCGCCTTCCAGCTTGGCCTGTTCATGGCAGCCGCAGCGGCCAATGTCTGGGTCGGAGAGGCAAGCCTCCGCTGGCCGACCGCCCGAGGGGTGGTCGGCGCGTCCCAGGTCGTCACCGAACAGGGAGCGCAGGGACCGGAGCACCGCGCTCACATCCTCTACGCCTATGCCATCGCCGCCCAGCCCTACACGGGCCGCAAGGTACGGTTCGGAGGAATCGAGTCCGACGAGGCCAAAGAGACCGTAGCGCGCTACCCCAAGGGTAAGGACGTGCAGGTGCGCTACGCGCCAGACGACCCGTCGGTGTCGGTGCTCGAGCCTGGCGCAGATCCCTGGGGTCGCAGCTTCACCTGGTTCTGCGTCGTCGTGCTGGGAGTGGTCGCCCTCGTCGCGAGCGCAGCCCTGCTGGCGCGGATTTCAGCCTGGCGTGGGCGCCGCCGATACGGCGCCTATCCCAGCGGCGCAGGTCGGCTAGCACCCCGTGCCTCGCCTGATGACGACAGCACGGCCTAGGGAGCTAACGCGCTACGGACAGTAGGGGCGTCCGGGGTGGGGTTTGTCCACCCAAGCCTTGCGCCGTTCGAGAAAGTCACTCACCTCGGGGTGGAGCTGGCCATATTTCTTCAGAGCCCGCTTGCGAGCCGCGGCAACGCTGGTGAGCTTTGGCCGGGGCTTGGTGCGCCCGCGAGCCAGCTTGACGGTCTGTCCTCGAGCGGCGAGGTGCGCCTGGTGCCACGGATAGATTGGGAAGGTGTCCTCGCAGCCCGCCGGGATGTCGTCTGGCGCACAGTAGAACCGAATGTGGAAGTGATCGTCGTGAGGGAATTTGGGCTGGCAGGCGACGTGTCCAAACCGCCGGATGACTGCTGCCGGTGCGGTGATCCGCTCGGCATGAGCGATGAGCAAGGTCCGCACGTGCTCGACCACGTAGATCCGGTTGATGTGGGCCGCCGAGTCGGACAGCAAGGCAGCCACGAAGGCCCAGGTGCGGGGCACGTCGAGCTTCACCGGCAGGTCGTCGTCACCGATGCTCAGATCCTGGTAGTCCACACCGGTGCCATCGGGCTCGATGGGGATCGCCTTCCCAGGGAACGGCCGACCGCGGTGGTCGATCAAGTAAAATTGCGTGTCCACATCCCGCCCGTTGCGGTGAGATGCATGGCCAGAGATGGTCCCGCCACCAGGCAGGCTGATGTCGTTGATCGTCAGCCTGTTGCCTGGAAGCAGCTCATCGACCGCAGCGGCCGAGCGAATCAAGACCTGTAGCAGCTCGACGGTTCCATGGCGCCGCTGGGGATCGCGGAGGGGATTGAAGACGTAGCCCTTGCCGTGGAGGGGTAACGGCACGCCGCCTTGCAGCCATCCCTCGACAGGATTGCCAATCGAAGCGGAGTGAGCAGCGGCGAGCAGCATGGGATCCAGCCCGCCACCTGGCACCGGCTCGCTGGCGTAGGGCACCATCGCCGACCCGGTGGGGGCAGCCGCAGCCGGCAGCTCGGTCGGTGGGTCGCTCGTCTCGGCGGCGGCGGGCGTGAGCGCCTCAAGGGGACCTGCAGGTTCGGGCCCACGACTTCGACTGCAACCAAGGCCGATCAGCATCACCACGGCAAGGACCCAACGCACGGGCCAAGGCTGGCCTGAATTGGCAGGCTGGGCAAGTAGATCGAAAACTAGCTCTTCTTGCTAGCGCGCTTGGCCCGCGCTGGAGTCACGATCTTGGCTTTGGCTGCCTTGGTGACCGACTTGCCACTCTTGGCCGCGAGCGCCTTGGCCACAGCGGCGCGCACGGCAGCCGTCTTTGCTCGAGTGGCCTTGGCGGTGACCCGTGGCTTCGGCGTGGGCTTGGGCGTGAAGGGCGCCCGTCCGTGGCGAGCGTAAAACTTCAGGGTCAGCTTGTGCGCATAAGCCGTGTTGACACAATAGCCGGCCAGGGTGGTCCAGTTACCATCGCGATAGATGTAATCTTCGCCACCGTCGGATAGCTGGTCGGACTGAGCATTGGGCATCATGTCGTGGCTCCGGGCTAGCTGGTCGTGATGATGCCGAGCAATCGTTGCAGGCAGTTCATGACCCTTGCCCTGCGTAAGATCGCATAAATCATGCCAGTGCTTGAGGGGCTCCAAGTGTGCGAGACACCGTATAACCACCCAATAAACTGCAAAGGCCAGTGCAGATCTGGGGGGTCCTATTTCAGATCTGCAATGATCGTTGCGGCAGCAGATCAGCGCGGCGGCCGCAGGGCAGTCGAAGATTCAGACGGCTACTTGCCCGCCGATTCCTCTTCAGGCTCGTCACCTGGCAGATACTCGATGTCCCAGTCCCCCGTCTCGAGGTAGTGGTTGATCGATCGGGCCGCCTGCCGCCCGTGACCCATGGCGAGAATGACGGTGGCGGCACCGATGGCGATGTCGCCCCCGGCGAAGACGCCCTTCTTCGAGGTCCGCATGGTGTTCAGATCGGTTGTGATCGTGCCCCGGCGCGGATCCGTATCGAGCCCCTCAGTGGTCTTCGGCACCAGTGGATTGGGGCCATTGCCAATGGCCACCACCACCGTGTCCAGATCGATGACGAACTCGGACCCCTCGATGGGGATGGGCCGCCGACGCCCTGACGCGTCAGGTTCGCCCAGCTCCATGCGGAGACATTCGGCCCCCTTGACCCGACCGTTCTCATCGCCGAGGTAGCGAATGGGGTTGTGGAGGAGCTTGAAGATGATGCCCTCCTCTTTGGCGTGCTCGATCTCTTCGTTCCGAGCGGGCATCTCCACCTCGGTGCGGCGGTAGATGATGTAGACCTCGGCGCCCAGGCGCTTGGCCGTACGGGCCGAATCCATCGCCACGTTGCCCCCGCCGACGACGGCCACCCGCTTGCTCACCGCGATGGGCGTGTCCACATTCGGGAAGTCGTAGGCTTTCATGAGATTGGAACGGGTGAGATACTCGTTGGCCGAATAGACGCCCGAGAAGTTCTCACCCTCAATCCCCATGAACCAGGGCAGCCCAGCGCCCGTTCCGAGGAAGACGGCATCGTGCCGCTCCATCAACTCGTCCAGCTTCTCGACCATGCCGACCACGTGATTGTAGCGAATGTCGACGCCCATCTTGGCTACGACGTCTACCTCTGCATTCACCATGGCCTTGGGCAGACGGAACTCGGGAATGCCGTACATGAGCACCCCACCTGGCGCGTGGAGAGCCTCGTAGATCGTCACCTCGTGACCCGCCCGCCGTAGATCGATGGCCACCGTCAGCCCCGCAGGTCCGGCACCCACCACCCCAACGCTCTTACCGGTGGGCTTGCCGATGGCCGGGACCTCCATCTTCCCGTGCTCCCGCTCCCAGTCGGCCACGAAGCGCTCCAGCCGGCCGATGGCCACTGGCTCACCCTTCTTGCCGGTGACGCAGACCTTCTCGCACTGCTCCTCTTGCGGGCAGACTCGCCCGCAGATGGCGGGCAGCATGTTGGTCTCTTTCATCTTGCGAATGCCGCCTTCGAAATCCCCGGCGGCAATGCAGGCGATGAAGGCCGGGATGTCGATCCCCACCGGGCAGCCGGCGATGCACTTGGGCTTCTTGCACTGGATGCAACGACTCGCCTCGGTCACCGCCGCCATGGGCGACAGCCCCTTGGGCACTTCCTGGAAATTGCTGCGACGCACCGCGGGATCCTGCTCTGGCATCAGCTGCCGCGGGATCTTCATCCGCTCCTTGTTCTTCAGTGCTGCCAGCCTGGCAATTTCGTCCCGATCAAGCTCATCAGCCATTGTCATCAAAACCTTGGTAGGGACGCCCACAGGCAGCCCACAGGGGTAGGGTCAGTCAGCGAGGAAGAGAGAGCGTCAATCCTGGCCCAACTTGCACTTGTGCTGGTACCGCTCGTAGGCGAGTTTCTCCTGGTCACGGTAGAACGCCTGACGCTGCATCATCTCGTCAAAATCGATCTGATGACCATCGAACTCGGGGCCATCCACGCAGCCGAACTTGGTCTTGCCCCCTACGGTGACGCGACAGCCTCCACACATTCCGGTGCCATCAATCATGATGGGGTTCACGCTCGCCACGGTGGGAATGCCGTGCTCTTTGGTGAGGAGGCAGACGAACTTCATCATGATGGGCGGCCCGATGGTCACAGCCAGATCGGGTTTGCCGGACTTGGCGATCAGGTCCTTCAACACGTCGGTCACCAGCCCGTGCTGACCGGAAGAGCCATCGTCGGTACAAATCAGCACCTCATCCGAAGCCGCCTGCATCTCCGCTTCCATGATCAGGAGGTCTTTGTTGCGAGCACCGAGGATCGACACGACCCGGTTGCCGGCAGCTTTCATCGCCTGGGCGATGGGGTGGGCTGGAGCGATGCCGATGCCGCCAGCAACCATCACGACCGTGCCGACCTTTTCGATGTGAGTCGGCGAGCCAAGTGGGCCAACCACGTCCGTCAGAACGGAGCCCGCCGCCATCTTGGCCATCTGGGCCGTCGACTTGCCCACCGCCTGGACCACCAGGGACAGGGAGCCGGTCTCTGGATCGGTGTCAGCGATGGTGAGCGGAATACGTTCGCCGTCTTCGTTGATCCGAATGATGACGAATTGGCCGGCCTGGCGCCGCTTCACGATCTCCGGGGCATAGACTCGGAAACGATTGACGTTTTCGGCCAGCGTTATGTTTTCGAGGATCTCGTTCTTCTCGGGCACTTGGAACCTCCAGCGGCGTTTCTCCCCCGACCGAACGGCGGTGCTTGGGTCTACTAGCAACGGTTGCGGCTCGGCGCCAGATCAGGGGCGCGCCAGATGGGGGATCGAGCTGCGCGGCACAAATGCACTAGCGATGCACCAACCGTCGTCATTTTCGCTGAGGTGCAGGTCCGCTGGAACCTGGGCGCCCGATACGTGTCAGCACAAAAAGTGGAGGACCCAGAGCTGCAGCTGATGCGGCCCGTCGAGCCGCTGGCACCCGTCTTCGCCGTCATGGGGTTCATCGGCGGCATGTGGGCTGACGATCTCTGTGCCGGCATCGGCTCGGGGCTCCAGAGATGCGATCCATACGGCGATTTGCGGTGGCTGGTACCGAACCAGCGCCTGGACTGGGCCGGGAAGCTCATCGCTGGCGGCATCGCCGCGCTGGCGCTGTGGATCGCCGGTGCGTTCTGCGCCCGACATCTGACCCGCGGGGGCGGCCTGCTGGCCGTGACGGCCATTTCGGTTTCGACCTGTACGCTCACCGGAATGCTGGCGGCCATGGCCACGCTCGTATTCGGTGACGCAGAGCCCGGCCGAATCATGACACTGGGAACCACCGCGGGCCTCACCAGCGCACCGGCCTGCGCAGTCGCCGCTCACCTATCCTATCAAGCCTGGTGCGCCCGGCCGGGCACCATTGGGCACCGCCTGTACCGGCGCGGCATGTGGCTCGCCGTGGCAGGCTACGTGGTGCTCATCGACGCCCGTTTTGCCCAGCTTGGTTTTGCGCGTTACGGCCTGGCAGCCCTCGACTTGAGCCGCTTCAATGACCTGTCGATCTGGCACCAGCGAGATATCCTGGGCGCTAGCTTGCTGGTTGCGGCCACCGCGGTGGGCATGATCATCGGCGCCTTGTCGCTCGTCCAGCTGTCGCGGCTGGGCAGCTTGCGACAACTGCTCACCACCAAGCCCAAGCGTGGCCCACAAGGCGATGTGAAGCACTTCGACCTCGGCATCGGACAGGAAGAGTTGCGCTGCGTGGCTCGGGGGACCAACCCTTACCGTGACACCGACCACTTGGTCGCCAGCTGCCGTGGCGACTTCAGGCGCCTGGGACGGAGCCTGCGGTGGGCGGCCGCCGGTGCCTCTGCAGTGGTGTTGATCGCCCTGCTGACCTTGGTGTTCCGAAACGTCAGCCTTACCTGCTACTGATCCGGCCAATCAACCAGCGAGGCCCTCGTGACGGGCAGCGCCACGCCGGCTGGCAGAGGTCAGTTCGGCACCGGCGGAATGACGACGGTGTTGATGGGCGTCACGTTCATGCCCCCTGGGTAGCCATAGGATACGTTGGCGGTGAACTGGGTGGTGTTCGGCGTGCCCCATCCCCACACCCAGAGACCGAAGCGTCCCTCGCTGTTCATCTCGTGCGCACCGGTGGAACAGTTACCCACCCCTTGGAAATCGCCAGTGATCAGATCCACTCGGGTCCACTCGTAGTCCCCGACCGGCGTCCAGCCACCCAAGATGCCCGCACAGTCGAGCTCGACATCGGCGAAGGTACCGTCATCACCCCGGGCGCGCACCACCACCAGGTTGGTCTCTGGATAGGTCGGATCGGCGAAGAACACGTAGCGGCGCAAATACTGGTCCGGTGGGTAGTTGATGACGAAGTCGACGTCACCGTGACCGAGCATCTGCACGTCCTGCAGCTGGTTCCACTGAGAGCCGGACATGTAAGTGAAGAGCAGAAACGGGTGGTCCTCGTCCTGGCTCTCGACCACGAAGGGCTCACCGGTGATGAACTCCTGGATCCCGCCCTGCTGCAGAGTGGCAGGACCGCCGACGTTGTTCGAATAGCTGAGGGTAGTGCCGTCCACAGCCCCGATGATTCGGTAGATCGCCGGCTCGCCTGAGCGAGGTCGATACATGACCCCTACATAGCGGTGACCGAGGGCCTGCACCGGCGGCACCATCTGCTCGCCGTGGTCACAATAGGCCACGCCGAAAGGCGTGCGCATACAGGGGTGGCCTGCCATGAACCCGATGGGCTTGTCCGACTGGATCACGCTGCCGGTGAGCTCGGCGCTCTGGGTAAACTGAGCGTTCTGGCCAGCGTTCAAGGTGAACGTCATGGGCTGGTTGGCGGCCCCAGCGGGAAGCCCGCCACCCCCCTGGACCGCCGCCACCGGGAGCATGGTGACCGAGGTGTTGTCCTGAGCCGCCACGATGTTCATCGATGGACCGGAGATGTCCTGTTGGTAGGCGTTGACGGCGATGTAGTTGGTGTCCCAAGCGCTGGTGGGTAGGAGCAGTGAGGCACCGGTCACCGCTGTGCTACCACCACCGAAGGGGTTGATCTGATAGGCCACGACGGGCACGTCCGACTCGATGCGAAACGAGTCGCCGATGGCGGTGCTATTGCTGCCGGCGTCGCCTTGTACGGCCGGAGCGACCGGGCAGTTAGGCGCAGTGCCCTGGGTACCCGACAGGAAGAGAATCGCTACTTCACCAGGCTGCAGCCCGGCAGTGTTGTCGTAGTTGGCGTAGGTGAGGGATGGTCCCGCCCCCTGGGGCAGCCGGGTGAAGCCCTCTATCGATAGCGGGATGCCGCCTCGCGACACGGTGAGGTGGACCGGCGAGTTCCAGGTATTTCCGACGAAGGCCGCGTAGCAATAGCTCGATGACGACGAGGCCATATCGGTGGCGTAATACTCGCAACCGATGGAGTTCTTGTTGTTCTCCGCCGCTTCGCAGGCATTGATACACGTCCCGCTAGACACGTCGCAGCCATCGGTGCCGGTGCACTGCTCGATCACGACGCCATTGCAATCGACCACGGCATGTAGGTCAGGCGAGCAGGTCACGCCACAGGCACCACCCTGCCCGGTCGTGCCGCCAAAATTGAGCCCCCCCACGCCTGCCCCACCGGTGCCGCTACCGCCCGTACCGCTGCCCGCGCCGGTAGAATCGTCATCATCACTGCCCGCTGCCGAGCAGCCCGCCCAGGTCACCGCAGCCGCCAAAGCGGCCAGCACCACAAGCTCGATTTTTCCCATCGCCTCGTCCTGAACCCCACAGACCCGCACTCACCCAACGCCACCATGAGACTACCTGTCGCCCCCAGGTTCGTCGAGCCGCACGTGGCGGCCCCGGCAGGCATTACTCACACTCTCGAAACGTGCCGTCGGTGTTGAATTCCACGCTGGTCTTACAGGTCTTGCCCAGGTGTCGAACCGGCCTCTTCAACTGGCACGTATGGATGGTGCCATCGGGGTAGAAATAGACCGCGTGATGGCACTCGAGCCCGCCGGCGACCAGGACGCCTTTGACGGCACAGCTTCTCAAGGACCGATCGTCATAGGTTTGGGGCCGGCTGTTCCCCGCGCAGGTCACCTCACCTATCTGGAGGTCGAGGATGACGGTGCACTCGGAGATGATGCCCCCGTCCACCATGTCGATGGGGTAGGAGTCATCACAGGCTCCGCTGAGCTCGACCTTGCCGGTTCTGACCTTCGGAGCCGTGAGCGCCGTCGGTTGAAGAGAAGCGCCGGTAGCAGTCCCACTCGCCGTGGCCCCCGGCTTCGGAGATCCGGGCTCGCTCCCATCACAGGCTGAGAGTGCTCCGGCGACCCACAAGGCAACGATCAGACCACCGGGCTCGTCCATTCGTGCCCTCTAGCACGTCTTGCGTCAGTCGAGGAACGCCAGCGGTGGCGGCTCGTCGGCCTCGGGCTCGGCCGCCTCGGAAGCCGGCGCGGCCGGTGCCGGGGAAGTCTCGTAGGCGTGAAGCTGTTGGGTGAACACCGAAGTCGCGAGGCAACCGATGAGACACAGGGCAGCGACCATCCGCCCACGGAGCGGCGTCTTGGCGAAAGGCACGCAGTTGCGCACCGCCCAAGCAGCAGCCAAGAGGGTGATGAGAGCGGCACCCAGGGCCACCTGCCAGAGGGGTAGATCGGTCAACCCGGTCGCTGGTGCGAGCACCATGATGGCGTAGCCGCCCAACATGCCAAGCGCCAAAATCGCGATGGGAGCCGAATAGCTCGAAGGCGGCGGGCTGGGTGGACGACGTCGGGCTCGCTTCTTGATTTGGACCATGACCACCTCGTTGGCGCACAAGTCTACGGCCGTGGGACCTGAGATCTCCCCAGCGGGCTCGATCGTCCAACGCCCTAGCAGCACCCGTTGTTCCGAGCTGGTCAACGAGCCGGCGGACGACCAGCGGCCGCAGGGCCATCACGTTCCCAAGCTCAGTGATCTAGACGTATTAATGGGCCGTTTGTTCCACGAAAGACGTCGTTGTTCGGATGATCGCAGCTGATGAGTGGTTGAGTGTAGTCAAACGTCCGCCCCCGGACGCTCGAGGGACCACGCTGGAGACTACTCAAGACCGCCTTGTTACGGCCGTGTTAGACAGCCCAGCGCCCTTCACAATCAGCGAGAGAACCCCAGATGTCCGAACCCCCGATCGCCCTAATCCTACTCGGCAGCCTGGCGAGCTTCATCGTAATCATGGGCGGTCTGCTGTACTTCAAACGCGATCTGTTCGGCCCGCTCTTCTGGATGATCAGAAGTCGGGCTATCGCTGAAGTCGACGCCGATTATCAGGAGCCCTTCGCCTTCACCCTACGCCACCTGTCGCAACAGAGCCGACCCCATCGGGTCTGTCTCAAGCTGAACCTCTCGGGTCCTGGCAGCCACTCGTCGGCCGGCGGACACTCGGCTCAGGTGGGCTTGAGCTGTAGCTATCAGGTGACCCTGGGAGGCCAGGTCATCGCCCAAGAGGTGATCGGCTACGGCAGCAGTCCTCCCCGTCCTTTCGACCGACACATCAGCGCCACATTCTTGAGCTCCGTCTCGAACACCGGCGCGGGCTACACGAAGAAGGGGACGATCATCCTGACCGAGCTGGACCGATGTGCGCCAGGAACGGAAATCGTCGTTACCGGCACCTTCAAGCTCGATCCCGCCACCACCGTGGGATCGTTGACCGTATCACTGCGCGCTTGATCGGTGCCGCTTGTGCGGCCTCGACGTCATTGCTCGGTGAGCAGATAGACCGCGAATGAAGCCAGCCAGTGCTCGCCTCCGTAGCCGCTATCGAACATTAATCTGACCGCCTCGTGGCCATGCAAGCGCGCGGCCTTGTTCAGCACGGCAGCGCGGCGATCGCCCTTGGGCAAGGCGGATGCCACGCCACCCATGCACCAGGCTCGCTGTAAGAACAAACCAATGAGATGACCGATCCGCGGATCATGTCGGTCCCGAACCTCCACCGTTTCGAGTAGTGGGCGAAACTTCGCCGAGTGAAACGGCGGTAGGAAGCCATCGAGCCAAGCGACGAATTTCGCCCGCGGCAGCACGCGACGCATCAGATCCGCCTCGACGAGACATGGCGAGATGAAGTCCTCCCCTGACGGTTCATAGGCCGTGGGACAGTCAGTGTCCGCCCCGTAGAAATCTTGGGCTCGCTGCTCGATCGTCTTGGCCAGAGGCGCATTGCCCACCACCTGTGCGTAGTCGAGCGCATGGACCAGAGCGAAGGCCGTATTCGCGTGGGTGCCGGCGCGGATCGGGCGACTGAGCCGAGCCAGGTAGTCCGCCATTTGGATAGCGAAGAACGATGCCAAGGGCCGCACCGCCTCGTCCCACCGACGGGCATCATCGTCTTGCCAGCTGTGCAGCTCTGC
>JAUVCD010000298.1 GCA_030590865.1 Myxococcales bacterium
AAATCGAGGATCTTGGCGCGCTCGCGCCGCCCGGGCTCATCGATCCACTCGAGGAAGATGTTGCCAGGCTTGAGATCTCGATGGATGACTCCGAGGTCGTGTGCGGCCGTCAGTCCTTCGAGGGCGTCGGCGACGATCGGCCCGACCTCGGCGAAGGGCAGATAGATCTCGCGCTTGAGCCTTTCGGAGAGCGACTCGCCGTCCAGCTTCTCGAAGACCAACAAGTGAGAGCCTGACTCGTCACGGGTCGTAGACAGCAGCTTGCACACGTAGTCGCTCTCGATGGCAGCCGTGACCTCTGCCTCCCGCTCGAAGCGGGCGACCAGATCAGGCTTGAGCGCCGCGCGCGGAAGCAGCACCTTGATGGCTACTTCCTTGGTGCCTTCCGGCTCAGCGGCCGCCCACACCTCACCCATGCCGCCGCGGCCCAAAAGCTGCGTAACGCGGTAACCAGCGAGTATGTCTCCGGGGTGGATCGGCAAGATACCTGGATCGAAACGGTACCAGAGTTGCTCGGCTGGTAGGAGCAGAAGATCCGCTGGGCTCCCCTTTGTCAAAAATCGGGGTGCCATCGCTCCCTTCATCGGGTGCAGTGGCAACCACTCTGGACGCCGTCGCCGAGCTAGTTGTCGGCCCGAAACCCCTGCTTTTTCGCGAAGCGATTATGGGGTGGGGCCCCTTCGCCAAAGGCGATGGGGCGGGGTTTTTCCAAAAAACCCCGAGAAAAGACGCTAGTTGGCCGACGGGAGGTGCTCGCGAAGGGCTCGCGCGCCCTTCGCCCCGCCAGGGGCGCGCGAGACCGGAGCGCCTTTCGGGCCGCCAACGAGCTACGCCACTTCATCCACCCACTGCCGCCACCGAGGCAAGGGTTTGAGGATCGGTCCAATGCGGGCTAGGGTCCTCGAACCATGCCGCAAACTGCAGACGATGTTGAAAACATCTTGTATCGGCTCAACCGCAACTTCGAGAGCGGGGGACCGGCGACCTTCCTCGTGTCGAGCGGTACCGAAGGCCCAACCATTGCGGTGCACGTCAACGACCCCATTGTCGTGGTGCGAGTCGACATCGGTCCGGTGCCTGAGGACGAGCAGCGTCAGCTTCCCCTGTTTCGCCAGATGCTCGAGTACAACGCCAAAGGTCTCGTGCATTGCGCCTACGCGGTCGAGGGGGGCGAGTTGGTTCTCACATCGGGGCTAGCGCTCGAGAACATCGATGCCAACGAGCTGGCAGCGGTGTTCAGTGACATTGACCTGGCATTGGCGCGCCACGTGAAGACGCTGCGCGAGCTCGCCACGGAGTAGCCCTTGTTGGTGTTGCTCATTTCTCGCTTGTGGACTCGGCCCGCGCAGTCCGCACAGTCCTCCTATCGGAGCTAGACCATGGGAATCTTTGCCCGACTCGCAGCGCTCATCAAATCCAACCTCAACGATCTGATCAGCAGCGCTGAAGATCCTGAGAAGATGCTGAACCAGGTCGTCATCGAGATGGCGACCCAGCTGATTGAGGCCAAGAAACAGGTCGCGGTCTCGATCGCCGATGAGAAGCGTCTCGCCAAGCAGGCTGAGGCCGAGGCGGCCAAGGCTGCTGAATGGGCACGGCGAGCCATGATGGCCGTTCGCGCCGGCGACGACGCCCTCGCCATGGAAGCGCTCCAGCGGAAGAAGGAACACGAGGGCCTGGCCGCGACCTTCAAGGACCAGTGGTCCAAGCAGAAGAAGCAGGTCGATCAGCTCAAGATGGCGCTGCGCTTGCTCAACAACAAGATCGAGGAGGCCAAGCGCAAGAAGCAGATGCTCATCGCTCAGAAGCGTCGCGCTGAGGCTCAGAAGAAGATCCAGGAGACCATGTCGGGTCTCAACAATGCTTCGGCCTTCGAGACCTTCGAGCGCATGGAGAACAAGATCCAGCAGATCGAGGCCGAAGCTGAGGCGGCCTCCGAGCTCGCCGAGGAGTACTCGGGCGACACGCTGGAGCACAAGTTCGGGAAGATGGAGCAGACCATGGGGGCGGAAGACGATCTGCTCGCCCTCAAACGCCAGATGGGTCTGGCGCCGGCCGCCGAGCCGCCGGCCGAAGAGGCGTCTCAGGTCCGCGTCGAAGCGCAGCAGGATGAGGCGGAGCAACTGAGCAATCAGGAGCAGGACGAGCTGGCCGCAGCCCTGGCTGAGCTCGAGGCGCAAGATCAAGCCGAACAGGCCCGAATGAAGCGCTGAGCTGCGCTTGACAATGCCTGCTCGTCCCTGTTGCCTCGCGCTGCCCATCGCGCTCGTGGTGCTCCTGGCCGGTGCCGGTAGTGCCGCCGGGTCAGGGGGGCTCAAGGCCAACTTCGCACCCGAGCGGGTGGCGATCGACGGCGTGCCCAAAGAGTTCGGCGGCGACTGGCGCAAGCTCGACTACGACGTGAAGGGTGCCGCGCCGGCCAAGAGCGACCTCTCGGTCAATGCCACCATCGCTTACGACGAGCGCCACCTTTATGTGGCTGCCGAGGTGCAGGACGACAAGCTCGTCGGCGGCGCCGATCATCTGGAGCTGTTGCTGGGGATCCCCGGCGGCACCTTGCACTCGCTGAAGCTCTACCCAGGCGTGCCAGGCAAGAGTCGCGCGCAGGTGAAGACAGGCTATCGCCGCGTTCGGGGCGCCCGCATCGTCGAAGCTCCTGCCGAGGGCGGCTACACGTTGGAGGCCAAGATCCCGTGGACCTCAATCCCCAAGAGCTCGACCATTCGGGTGGGTTATCGCGGAGCGCTCTTCGCCCACGACGCGGATCGGTCGCGGACCATCGAGTCGGTCGTGGGGACCACCGACACCCGATCCTATGACTCGTTGCCACCCATCTCCATCGAGTGCGAGCTGGCCCTCGGCAGCGGGCTGCTGAGAAAACAGAATCTCGTCGAGCCACCGCGTCGCAATCTGTTGGTCGATGTGGTGGGCGACAAGCTGAAGGAACGGGTGCTCGTCTACAAGCGTTATCTGGTGATTCTCGGTCCCGGTTATCGCGATGGTCACCAGTACTATTTCAGAGATCTGGGCGCGATCAGCCATGACCGCGGCTTGCTGCGCTTCGAGGTCAAGGATTTCACCGGCGACGGCAAGGCGGACGTGCTGCTGCGCAAGCGGGTCAAGGGGCCGAAAGGGTCGGTCGAGGTCGTCGAGATCCTGAGCTACCACGGAGACAACGAGACCCCCGCCTCGGTCTTTGCCCAAGAGGTGAAGCTCGATCTGAAGGGCGGCTCGCTCGTCAACAAGGTGGTCATCACGGGCAAGGGATCGCGCACCAAGATCGTGCTCGAGCCCGGCACGGCCAATGGCATCAATCGAAAACGGTTTCGCCGCCAGTCGAGCACCGGGGCCACGGCGGTGCTGACGCCTTGGGGCAAGATTGCGTCCCAGACCTATCAAGTCGAGCGAGGCAAGTTCGTCCTCACCAGTGAGAAGAGCAAAGCGCCTGACCGGCCCCCACCGCCGACGCCGACCACGCACCGACCCGAGCCGAACCGGCCCCCACCGTCGGGCAACTCAGGCTCGACGGCCGCGACCATGGAGCGGGTGTACAAGCTCTACAAGAAGCAGCGCAAAGTACGGGGGCGGGCGCGCTTCGATCTGCGGGCCAATCTGGCTGAAAACGCCAAGATCGAGCGACTGGTCGTCCACGATCGGGACTTGGTGGTCTTCGGCGAAGGCTATCGGGGCGGACGGGGGTTTGCGGCGGTCACCTTGGCCCAATTCGAAAAACCACGGGATATCCGATCGGTGTCCACCCGGGACGTCACCGGTGATGGCAGGCACGAGATCATCGTTCGAGGCGAGCTCCGCGCACCGCTGCCCGAGGACATCGGTTCTGGGGAGATGAAGCGCAGCGTGGTGATGATCTACAAGCTCAAGGGCAACCATTTCGACCGGGTATTCGCGGCCGAGGTCGGGCGCCGCATCGGCAGCAAGCGCATCGAGGCGAAGATCCGCTTCAGGAGCAAAGGGCGCTACCGCGTCGAGCTCAAGCCGGGCCGGGCCGTCGGGTACACCGAACGGACCTACCCGTGGCTGCAGAAGGAAGCGCCGACCGATGATTTCGAGCCGCTGCTGCTGCCCTGGGGCGGCATCGATCGGGTGCGGCTGCGCTACGACGGCAGCAAGTTCGTGCGGAAGTGACCGGCGCTACTCGCGTACCGGGATGATCTGCACACGCCGAGTGGCGCCCTTGCCTTCGCTCTTGGTGACCACGCCGGCGAATGTGGCCAGCGAGAGGTGGACGACCCGCCGGTCCTGGGCGCTCATCGGTTCGAAGGTGATGATCTTGCCCTCAGCGACCGCCTCTTTGCCGAGCCGTTGGGCCATCGACGACAGCGCTTGCTCTCGTCGCGCCCGATAACCATCAGCGTCGATCAGAATGTGGCGCCGTGGTCTGCTCGGACGGTTGACGACCCGGTTGGTGAGGAACTGGCAGGCCGCCAGCGTTTGGCCCTTCTTGCCAATCAGCTTGCCCGCATCCCGTCCGCTGATCTCGATGCGAATGTCGCTAGCCGGATCGCCCGGGTCGTTCTCCATCAAGTCGACGGTACAATCCATGCCCATCTTGGTCAGCACGTCGACGACGAAGTCCAGCGCCTGATCGGACCGGCCATCCTCTTCGAAGGGCTTGGCTGGCTCGTCGCCATCCTTCTTCTTGTCCTTTGCGGCCTCACCTTTGGCGTTCTTGGCTTCCTCCGCCGGCTCGCCGTCCTGCGGCCCGTCGCCGTCCGGCCCGTCGCCTCCCTCGTCGCTCGGTGCGGTGGCGTCTGTCTTCTCAGGCTCGGACGGGGCTGCGCCACCGTCCTCCCCTTCGTCTTCCGATGGGTCGGCAAGGGACGATGACATTTCGCTCTTGGCCTCCTCTTCAGGTGCCTGCGGCGTTTGATCGTCCGACTTGGTGTCCCCGCTGTCGTCTACGTGGTTTGACACGGGTTTCCCCTTTCATGCGGGCTCAGGCTGCCTTGGGCTTGGCCTTGTCCGCTCCATCCTTCGGATTGGTATTACTCCCACCGCCACCGGGGTCTTCGCGCGACTTGTAGTAACGCTCGACGGCGACCTGCTGCAGGATGCTGAGCCAGGTGTTGGTGAGGAAGTAGATGCCGAGACCTGCTGGTAAGAACAGCATCATCACGGTGAACATGCCGGGCATCATGTACTTCATCATCTTCTGCTGCATGGCGTCGCCCTGCATGGGCATCAGGTGCTGCTGCAGGTAGCTCGACGCGCCGAGCAGAACGGGGATGATGTACAGGCCGTCAGGCGCAGATAGGTCCGGAATGAGCGGACCGAAGGGCGTGTGGTACAGCTCGACGGCGGTTTGAAGGGCCTGGTAGAGGGCGAACCATACCGGCATTTGCAGGAGGACGGGCAGGCACCCCAACATCGGGTTGGTGACCTTGTTCTTCCGCCAAAGCTCCTGCATCGCGAGCCCTTTTTGGGTCGCGTCGTCTTTGTACTTCTTGTTGATCTCATCCATTTCCGGCTTCAGCTTGCGCATCGCCATGGTGCTCTTGATCTGAGTGATGCTGAGCGGAAACAGGAGGATCTTGACGGTGATGGTGAGCAGGCAAATGGCAATGCCCCAAGTGCCCACCACACCGTAGAGTAGGTAGAGGTAATGGATCAGGATTCGCCCGATCCAACCGAACCACCCCAGGTCGAGCAGCTCGATCACCTCGTGGCCCGTGCCGCCGACCGCGCCCAACACGGCCCGCTCCTTGGGGCCTACATAGGCGAGGACCTCGTAGGTGGCGGTTTGGCCTTTGGCGAGCGTCTGGATGGGGTAGTTGAGGCGGGCGCGGTAGACGTGTCCGTAGTTCGGATCGTTGTCCTTGTTGGGGAACTTGCCGTGATCCCAAACCTCCTCGACGAGCACCTCGGCGGCGGGCTTCTCCGGCCCCTTGATGGGGATGACCGCCTTGGCGAAGTAGGAGTTGGCCACAGCCGCCCAGGCGGCATCGCCTGGGATGCGCCGCCACATCTCGCTCGTGAACCCCTCGCCGGAGAACTCGCCGGGCGCGAAATCGCTTGGGTCCAGGCGCTCGGTGTTGTCGCCGGCCCGCGTTTCGACTCGGGTCATGAACTCGGGGGCTCGCTGCATGAAGCCGCCGCTCGTCTCGTTCTTGGTGCGCCAGTCGGTCTGCTCGATGGCTAGGCGATGCCGCTGCGTTTCGGCGGCCTTGTTCTTCACGCTCAGGGTGACCTCGAGCTCGAAGGGGCCATCGGTAGCCGAGATGGTCTTCTCGAGCTTGACCTTGTCGTCTTCGTAGGTGAAGCGGCAGCTCTTGGCCGTCATCAACCCCAGCTTCCAATCGAAATCGTTGTAAGCCAGCTGCTGGGCGGCTCCGGTCGGCTCGCGCAGATCGGTTCGGAGCGGCATGCGGGCCTGCACCCAGGTGGTCACCAGATCGATGGGTTCCTTCTTACCGTCGACTGCTCGGGTGTACTTCTCTCCCTCCATCCAGAGGTGTTTGAGCGCCGCTCCCTTGGTGGTGAGCTGAGCCCGAAAGCGGTTGCCCTGGAGGTTGCAGGTGAGCTCGCCGCTGCGCTCGGACTCGGGCGGAGCGGTGTTGTCGATAATCCCCGCCAGGGGTTGAAGCTGCGTTTCGCCGCCCTCGCCGCCGCCGTTGGGCTGGCCGGTGATCATCGGCCAGCCGTACTGGATGAACAAGAAGACGGCGACGCCGATCAACAGCCACCGGATCAAGCTGCCGCGTTCCATGGTTATTCTGCGCTGCTGGCTCGCTCGCGCCGACGATGGGGCGAGCGTCCCGCGTCAGCTCTACGCGGGAGCGTTTCGTTGGATGTGAACTTTGACGGGGGTTTGGGGGACCGTCGTACCGCAGCCGACCTGGGCGTGCTTTTTGGGTTAGCCCTTTAGGTCCGTAGTGTTGGGACCGGCGTCGGAGGCAGACGGCTGCTCCTTCTGGTGGGAAGGAGCAGGTGGTGGCGGATCGTATCCGCCAGGATGAAACGGGTGACACTTACTCAGTCGCCTGACCGAAAGCAAGCTTCCCCGCAGGGCGCCGTGGGTGCGTAGGCACTCGACCGCATAAGCTGAACAAGAAGGCGTGAAACGGCACACCGGTCCAAAGATTGCCTGGATCAGCTTCGAGAGGGTGAGCTGATACAGCCGGATCAAGAGTACGAGCAGCCTTGCCATCAGGACCCTCGAGGCTGGTCACTGGTGGTTGGGGCGTCGGCCGCTGGTTGGACGGCGAGCCCGCCTGGCCCTGCCGCTCTGCCTGCCGCTCTGCGCTTTGCTCACGGTGGCTTCTAGCTCGGCACAGGCGGTCTGGTAGCTCAGAGCAGGCGCCCCGAGGCGCAGAATGACCACCAGGTCGATCGGATCGCTCAACGGCTCAGGGCGGCGCCGAAACCACTCCCGGACCAGCCGCTTGCCCCGGTTGCGGGTCACCGAGTTGCCTACCTTTCGCGACGCCACCACGCCTAGTCGCGCCGGCTCACCGTCGTCTCGCCGGCGAATCACCACCACATAGTAGGGGCCGCGGGCGCTGATGCCCCGCCGCTGAGCGCGCAGGAAATCTCTGCGTTTGAGGACCCGACGGGCCTTGCCAAACCGCTCATCCCGTGGGTGAAGGTCGGTCTGCTCGTGGGTCGCGCGTTGACGCGCCACGGCCGAGCCGGCTACTTCTTCCACAGGGACACTGCCAAGCGCTTCCGACCTTTGCGGCGGCGGTTGGCGATGATCTTGCGGCCAGCGCGGGTCGCCATGCGGGCTCGGAAGCCATGGGTGCGCAGGCGACTGCGGTTGTGCGGCTGGTAGGTGCGCTTCATGACGTCCTCATCGAGCGTTCGCCGGGGTAGGCCCCTTACGGCGAGGGGGCGGGACAAAAGCATGAAGTCTGTCGATCGTCAAGCGATTGGCGGCCCATTCGCCGCTAGAATGGACCAGCACAGCGCCCGGACCCCGCGTTGAACCACCTTGGCTACGCTCATGACTGCCTTTGTCGAGACCATCTATCTGCGCCGTTTTGTCGCTGTGCTGGCTACGGTGTGGGTCGTTTCCCTGGCGGGTTGCCAGCGGGACGACCGGCCCCTCAGTCGCTTTTCCTGTCGCTGCACCTTCTTGACCGACACCGACGACACCTCGGAGCAGCGGGTCGAAGTCTGCGCGACGGCGACAAAGGAAGCTTGTTATGAGGCAGAGGGCTGCGCTCAGAGCGCTGCGCCGGCCCCGATTCAGGCATGCCAATGCGAGCCACTCAGCGGCAGCGAGCCGTGCCCCGCGAAGACCTGCAAGGTCAGCGAGTTTCGTTGAGCGGTAGTGACTGTTGTCTTCAGCGTTGAATCGCTGCCGGCGTCACTTTGCCTTCACCGTCAATTCGCAAGGCGTAGACGCCGCCGGGGGTGGTGAGCAGCACGACAGCGAAGCGACCGCGGCCGGCCAGCAGCAGTCCCAGGACCGTGCTGGTCTTCTGCACCGCGCCGTCACGCACCAAGTCGTCGAAGAGCAGCTGGTGTCCGCCCTTGTCGGCGAGGTTCTTTCCGTCGGCGAAGCGATAGCGGAGACCTCCCCGCTGCTCGGTGGCGCCTACGGCCAGGACCTTGCCGCTCAGGCCTGCCCAGTAGCTGTCGCGCACCTTGAAGGGCTTGAACTCGGGACGCACCCCTTGGGCGAGCTTGCAGCCGGCGGGCGTGCAGCGCTGCTGGCCACCCCAGTTGGTCGTGAAAACAGCCTCGCCCTCGTGACAGCCGAAGGCCCCTGAGAACGACTCGACGCGCACCGGTGAGCTCCACTTGTCGTTCTCGAGAAAGGTGAAGAAGCCGCTACCGCGGCCGACTCCAACGACCATGGTCTTGGCGGTTCGACAGCCGAAGATGCGGGCGTTGACCCAGTCGAGATTAGCGATGTCGTGGAACGCTGGCTGCTCTTGGAGGGTCGGTAGATCGGTGTAGGTGAGTCGTGGTTTGACCCGCTTGTCCTCCCCGTCGATCACCTGCACGAGCAGCTTGCCCCAGAGCAGCTGCTTGCGGTGCACCTGGGTGGTTTCCCTGCCGAACAGTTCGGGTTTGATGGTCAGCTTGGTGGTCGGTGCCTTTGGGGCTGCCTGCTGCACCAACTCGAAGTGCCCTTCGTCGCCGTCGTTGAAGCCTGCGATGGCCACGTAACCGCTCTTGGCGGCGTAAGCAGACTGGGCTCGCAAGGTGGTGACCTTGGAAAAATCACCGCTCGAGCGATAGATGCCGTCGTCGCCGTTCCGCCCGGCGAGCACCAACGGCTCGCCGCCGTCGTCGACGGTGCCGCCCAAGCGTAGCCCGCTCTTGCCCTTCAGCTCGCCACCCAGGGATCGGCAGCGGTCGGCGCCGGTCGGTGAGAACGTGCAGAGAATCGGCGTGTCATCGACTTTGCGGTCGTAGACCAGCACGTGGATCTCCGTGTCGACCATGGGCGTTGCCGACACGCTGTCGAGGGCGAACTGGAGTGGTGAGATGCGGGCGCTCTCAGGCAAGCTATCCAGGTTGAGCCCCGGTTCGGGTTCTGGCGTGGGGACTTGCAGGGCAACCGCTTCAGCCTTCAGGCCCATTGTCTTGGCGGCTTCGAAGAGCCCGTCGACCTGGGAGGACAGATCGCGCATCACTGCTGCTTTGCGCAGCGCCACTGCGAACTCTTCTGAGCGGGCTGCCAACCCCTCCTCACCGTCTTTGTTTCGGCCGTGCTTGCGGAGCGCTTCGTGTAGCTCCGCCACCTGATCGCCGCACCGGTTGGGCCAGCGGGAGTCCGCGTTGCGATCCAGGTCACTGTGCACCGCACCGAGCTGTACGGCGCGCATCCGCAAGCTGGCCCGCTCGTTCGGCCCGAGGGGTTCGCCCATCAGACAGGCCGATGCGTGATTCCAGGCCGTCGCGATGTCGCGCT
The DNA here is from genome assembly GCA_030590865.1 of Myxococcales bacterium. Taxonomy (GTDB): domain Bacteria; phylum Myxococcota_A; class Polyangia; order Polyangiales; family Polyangiaceae; genus JAPYTK01. The sequence goes on from JAUVCD010000298.1 coordinate 9,887, forward strand.
CCGCTGCCTGCTGGCTGGTGGTCCACCACACCACACCGATGATCGTCACCACCGCGGGGATCGCGCCGAACAAGACCAGCATGGTGCGGCGACGCTTGCGCTTGCCATCGAGGGCTAGCTCGCGGAGCGAGTCTGCTGACGGTTCGGGCGGCGGGATCGAATCAGCTGCCTTCATGGGCCCGATCCATAGCACGGCCACCAGGCGGGCTTACCTGCGGGCAAGCGACGCTATTGCCGTCGGAGATGAAGCTCGAAGTCTTCGATTTCCATCAGCTTGCGGTAGTCCTGGCCAATGAGTTGGCGCAGCTCGACGAAGCCCTGGAGGGCTTGGGCCGAGTCACTCAGGTCGCCGGTGACCATCGGTAGAGTATCCTTCGAAGCCACCACGATGGCCGCCGGCGGGCTTGCGCGCAGCTCGCCGATCAGCTCATGGCGGCTCGCCTCGGCCGACCAGCTCACCCGTTGGGGCACGTTGTAGATGAAGCGACTCGCCGAGGGGCGCTCGGACAGGTCGTAGAGCACTGGCTCGAAGCCCCACACGTAGATGCTGTCCCCAGGCGCTGCTCGTTCTCGTAACTGGGCTGCCAGGCGGTGGTTGGCCGCGGCGTTCACGTCGGCGACCGTCGCCAGTCTGTCTGCCGCCGGTTGGTCCTCAGCGCGCAACACGTAGAGGTGGATCCGGCGGGCCGAGCGCAGCCAGAACGAGCCTTGCACGTCTTTGGTCGCGGTCCGCAGCACCCCCGCACCGAGCAGCGCCAGACAGAACAGTGCGATGGCCCCACGGCCGCGCGCTACCGCTAGCCGCCAGGCGTGCCACCAGCCGACTGCTGCGATCAGGGCAGTAAGCGGCCAAGCGGCTGCATAGTGGTAGGGGAAGAACTTGCCTTGCAGCGCGACCCCCAGCAGCTGGATCGCCACGACACCCAAGAGCAGGGCGATGCCTGACTGGGACTGGAGCCGGCGCCACAGCACCAGGGTGAGCAGCAGGCCAGCGG
>JAUVCD010000970.1 GCA_030590865.1 Myxococcales bacterium
CCGCTGGAGATGCAGCAGCAGATCTTCCAGACCCCCGAGTTCCAGCAGCAGATCGTCTACGGCTTCTCGCAGCTCGAGTGGAGCGATGACCAGAGCGACGAAAAGCAGTCGAGCAGCGAGTTCACGCCAGCCACCATCGACAACGTCACCCGCTGGGCCGCAGCCTACGGACGGGGTGCGGAACAGACGGATGCCTATCTCGCTGCCGATCAGGAGCTAGCAGAGAACTTCGCCTCCCTCGGCATCAGCTCCGCGGGCATGACGCCGATGGATGTGCTGCAAGCCGTCGAGGATGCGACCATTGTGAACAAGTTCGTTCCGCCGCAGATCTGGATGGACGAGGCCGACCGGGATAACGCCTCCCTGGTTTACGTCGGCACGGTTCTCAACTGCGAGATCCTCACCGCAGTCGACGGCAGCAACGACGACCCCTGCGCCGGCGGCGGTGGCGGTGTGAAGGAGTTCAGCGAAGGTGCGGCAGACACCAGCACCTACCCGCACTACACGCTGGCTAACGGCGCCCACGTCACCCACCGTCGCTTCGATGTGGCCGGACCGTCCCATTTTGGCCCGGACAGCACCGTCAGCATCCGCATCACCCACGGCAATGTCGGCGACACTCGCTACTTGGTCCATGTCCCGGCTCACTGGGAGAATCACGAGACGGCCGACATCCAGTACCAGGCCTTCCGTCTCTGGTGCAACGAGCAGCGCGAAAACGGCAAGAGCTGCGCCGCCAGCCAAGGCATTGTGGTCGAGACGAACGCCTCCGGCGTCGTCGTTGATGAGACCTACAGCTGGCGTCTCGGAGAAATCTGCACGTTCAACGCCGAAGGCACGAAGGCCACTTGCCCGATCGGCACCGTGGACGGAGGCAGCTTCCAGTCCCTCGGTGAGAGCGAGATCAGCACCTGGGCGGATGGCGGCCACATCGCCGTCACCGCGGTTGATCTAGGCGGTGAGAGCTCAGCGGAGCTGTTGAATTGTGCCGCCTGCCCGAGCAGTGGCGGTCATTACAACCAGTACAAGGTCCACCTAATCGAGCCGGACGGTAGCACCGAGCCCAATACCGGTGATGATTACGCGTGCCAGCCCGCCATGTGTGGTGGCGACAGCCAGGCACCGGGTGGCTGCTGGTGTGACTCGGTCTGCATCGAGTCCCTTGGCAATCCCGGCGAGCTGGCCGACGCCGATTGCTGCAGCAACTTCGAAGCAGTCTGCGGCTGATGCTGCGCCCAGGCCCCCATGCGGCGGTTGATCCCGCGCTGGGGGCCCAGCCATGGGCTCGTGTGGGTTTGACCGGCGCGCGGTCAGTCGACGCAGCCTATCGGCGCCGTCGAGATCACCAGGTTGTCGTAGTAGCGACTCTGCTCTGCCGGTGAGCCGCCGTTCCAGTAGGTGTCGAGCATCACCTCGTTGAATTCGAAGCTGGTCGAGCCTCTGAGGTCGACATCGGTGCGCTCGATGATCATCTGCCCGTCGGCCCAGAATCGGTACGCGCCGTCAGCTTGACCCGAGGTGTTGGTCTTGACGTACATCTCGTGGCAGATCCAGCGGCCCACATTGGCCGGGTTGTTGTAGTCGAAGTCACTCACCGCCACCGGCAGCCAGCCCGACGAGTTGGCCTGGGAGCTGAAGGGGACGTGCACGTCGGCGACGATCTTGCCGTCAGCAATCCAGTAGTGAACCGCGAAGCGCTTGTCCCAACCGGGACCCAGGCTACGGAGCCGGGCCATCTTGGGTGGGAAGCCGTCGAAGCCGGCCTCGAACTTGTGGTACCAGCGAACGTAGATCTCGTCGTAGGAGGGGCCGTAGTCGTTGCCGAGCGCGTCGGCGTAAAACCAGCTGATCCAGCCGGCATCGACCTGACCTTGAGTGTAGAGCTGCTCGATGGCATAGGCGCCGCTGAAGGCGTCGTTGCTGCCGACAGAGAACCCGTTGAGACTGACGTCCTGGTAGTTCTGGGTCAGATCCTGTTGTTGCTCGAAGTCGTCACACCAGAGCCAGTCCGGGTGCTGGCCCTCCCAGCTGTCGCACTCGATCGGGTTGGCGGCACCACCGGTACCGCTGCCGCCGGTGCCCGAGCTGGTCGACCCGCCACCGCCACCCGTGCCCGAGCTGGTCGAGCCGCCTCCGCCACTGTCGCCGCCACCTCCGCCGCTACCTGAGCTGCTGGTGGTCGACCCAGGGTCGTCGGAGGTACAGCTGGCGGTGGCGAGCGCGACCACCAGGAGGGTGCAGTGGAGGACAGGTCCAATATGCATGGGATGTCTCGGTGTGAGTGGCGGGCGAGAGGTAGCGTATCCCGAGATCTAGGCTCAGCTCCAGCAGCATGATTTGGCTCCGGCGGCTCCAGCCCATACAATTGGCCCTGTCATGACGACTGAACGACAGGTGGCGACTGTCACCACGGATAGGCTCCGCAAACCGCGGCTGCACCATCGTCTCGCGATCTTTGCCTGGGTCGCCCTGTTCGGCTGCGGCGGCATAGCGGTCATCGATGGGCCGCAGGGCAGTGGCGGTGCCGGCGGGGCCACGACGTCCTCTTCCTCCTCGACGTCGAGCTCGACGTCGAGCTCGACGAGCAGCTCGGGGTTGGAGATCAACCTGGTCGAGTCATCCGCCAGGGCGCAATGCCTGCCCGAAGTTCCGCCGGACCCACTCGAAGTCGACTTC
>JAUVCD010000517.1 GCA_030590865.1 Myxococcales bacterium
TTTGTCCGAACCAGAGGCCCTCGCCCTGGCCATCGGCCCGGAAGGCGGTCTGACCGAGGACGAGCTCGCTGCCGCCCGCCGTCACGGCTTTCAGCTGGTCTCGCTAGGCCGCTTCGTGCTGCGAACCGAGACGGCCTCTACCGCTGCCCTCGGCGTGGTGGCCACGATGGAATAGCGGGGAGCCGGTTGTTAGCGGCGCTTTTTTGTTGGGCGACGCTTCTTGGAGCTCGAGCGGGCTGACTTCTTCTTCTTGGGAGGAAGCTGGGAGAGGAAGCCGCCGCGCTTCTTCTTGGGCTTTCTTGCCTTGGACTTGGACCTGGACTTGGACTTGGTCTTGGCGCGCGCGGATTTGCGGCTCTTGGTCTTGGCGCGGGCTTTCGATTGCTTTCTGGGCTTGCGGGCCTGCTTGCGCTTTGCCTTCGGTGCTGGCGCAGGTGAGCTCACCGCTTCAGTCAGCTCGTCGGTCTCGGCTTCCGCTTTGGGCGCTTTGGGTTCGTCGCTACTGATGTCCAAGCCGCGCGCTGAGGTCTCGACCGGTTCAAGCAGCTCGGTGCTGCACCCAATCGCCATGGCATAGGGCAAGGGCATTCCAGCGTGGGCTCGTTCCGGCCGCGGGCTCTCGTTGACGATCCAGAAAAGGGTGGCGGTGAGTGCGGCAGCGATCAAGGCAGCAACTGCGGGGCGCAGGCGCTGCACCGGAAGGTCGACCGGGTCGCCAATCGCTAGCGCAAGGGGCATCAGGCTTTGGGACGTCGACGGGGCCGCATCTGGAATTTGCGCGTCCTCCAGAGCTTCCTCCTCGAAGGTGTACAGTGGAATCGTGTGGCACGGGTTTCGGCTGTCGCGGGCACGAATCGGCGTGGGTTCGTCGATCTCTTCGATCGGCATGACCAAGGTGCCGTCGGCGCTTACTGGGGCCGGTGGCGGAGGCTCGTCGACAGTTTCGTGCTGCGGCTCGATGTCATCCAAGGGCGTGATGATGGTGCCCGATCCGAGGGGAGGTCGTTCCGGGGGCGGATTCAAGAAGCTCTCGGACAGCATGAAGGGCCGTCCGTGGGGCACACAGGTGGGCTCCACCAACGTGTCCATGACGGGTCGAGCTGCTGCAAACGCCACGACACCGTCGGTCTCAGGAGCTTCCAAGTACTCAGAGGCGAGCAGGCAGGCTGGCATCTCAGGTATCGTTGTCCCATGGTCCTCGGCGGCAGGTGGCTGCTCGAGGGGCAGCCATTCGTCCTCCGGGGAAGCCTGCTGCACGGCCTGTGGCTCGATCGATGACTCGATGGGTGGTTCCGCCTCCGCTGCGAGCTCAGGGGGAACGGGCTCTGCTTCAGCCCACGAATCTGGCGAAAGTCCAACGTAAGTGCTCGAGATGGCCGAGCTTCGTGGCGGCGGTGGGTTGACGGGCTCAGGTGCAGGCGGCGTTTCGTCCGTCAGCGCTGGCTCCGCTGCCTGTGGCTCTGTCTGCAGTGGCTCCTGGGCCGGACCATCGGCAGCCTCCCCCGCTGTCGCCGGCTCGGTGTCCGGCTCTTCGGTGGCATTCAGTGGTGCCGCCACCTCGGTTGGGCTCTGCGAAGGGTGGGCAGTTCGCCCGAATGCGTGAGTCTTCGCTTTGAGTGGTGCCAGGGTTTTTCGTGGTCGAGGTGGTGCCGATCGCATCATGATCATTCTGGTTGGAGAAACTCTCCCATGTTGCATTCCTGCAGCTTCCATGCCGCCACTGGGGATTGGCAACGTCCTATGAATTCGGGCAATTGAGGACGTTTCTTGCTCGCTGGGTGTGGGCACCAGTCGATCCTGTGGGCGTTTGACGATCCCCAGTGTGCGAAGATCATTGCAATGTCGGTGCAAGAGCGGAGCGTCCCGACGGCGGGTCTCGTCAAGGTGGTTGCCGCTTCCGCGTTTGCCCCGCGCTCGCACCGGAGCACGACCCCGCGCCGCGGAGCTTCGAGTGCGGTATATGGGCGCGATGCCGCGGCTCAAGGTCCTGTTTGTTGCGTCCGAGTGCATGCCGCTCGTCAAGACGGGCGGCCTGGGGGACGTGGCCGGGACCCTGCCGGGCGAGCTGGTGCGACGGGGTCATGACGTGCGGGTGGTGATCCCGCGCTACCGCATGGTGAAGGACTATCCCGCCCTCGTGCATTCCGCGCCGATGGCGGTTCCCACCGGTCTCGACGAGAGTTGGGCCGCCGTATGGGAGGCCAAGCTGGCTCAGGACGTGCCCGTCTATCTAATCGAGCACGACGTGCTCTACGACCGGGATGGCATTTACGGCGATGCCCACGGCGACTTCGGCGACAATGCGCGGCGCTTCGCGTTCCTGTCTCGAGCTGGTCTCGCGTTGCGGCGGTACCTGTCCTTTGAGCCCGACGTCATCCATCTACACGATTGGCAGGCGGCGCTGGTGCCCAGTCTTGCCAGGGCCGCGGGGGAGAGCATTCCGACGGTGCTCACCATTCACAACCTGGGCTATCAGGGGCGTTTTGGCGCGGACCAGCTGGCCGCCATCGGCCTGGGGTCCGAGCACCTGAACGACCTGGGGCTCGAGCACCAAGGGGACATCAACCTGCTGAAGTCCGGCTTGACCTGCGCAACCTGCCTGTCGACTGTTTCACCGACCTACGCCGAGGAGATCCAAACAGCTGAGGGAGGCGCTGGTCTCGATGGCGTGCTCCGCGCTCGCACCGCCGACCTGTTTGGGATCCTCAATGGCATTGATGAGCAGACCTGGGCGCCCAGCACCGACCCGCTACTGCCCGCCCGCTTCGACAAGGACCACTTGGAGGGAAAGGCGGTCTGCAAGCAGGCCTTGCAGCGTGAGCTCGGACTCGAGGTTCGCCCGGACGTTCCCTTGGTGGGCTTGGTCAGCCGCTTCGTCGAGCAGAAGGGCATCGATGTTTTTGTCGACGCCTTGGAGCAGCTCCTCCACTTGGATCTGCAATTCGCCGTGCTGGGCTCTGGGCAGGGGTGGGCTGAGCGGCTCTTCTCCAAGTTGAGCGAAACCCATGACAGCTTCAGGGCGCGGCTCGGGTTCGACGAGCGACTGGCCCACCTCATCGAAGCTGGCGCCGACCTCTTTGCCATGCCGTCCCGCTACGAGCCCTGTGGACTGAACCAGATGTACAGCCAACGGTACGGCACCTTGCCGGTGGTGCGGGCCGTGGGTGGTTTGCGCGATACGGTGCAGCACGATCGCACGGGCTTCGTGTTCACGGCTCTCACCGGCGAAGCATTGGCAGCTGCCGTGGCCTATGCTGCCGACACCTATCGTTTGGCTCCTGCTCACTTCCGTCAGATGCAGCGCTCCGCCATGGGCAAACGCATGGGTTGGGACCAAGTGGCGGTGCAATACGAGGCGCTCTACCGGCTGGCGATAGCGCGGCAGGCAGGACGGCACTGAGCAGCGCGGCGACTCTTTGGACACCGGCTAATGACCGAAACCTATGACTTCCTAATCGTCGGTGGTGGGCCCGCCGGCCTGAGCGCCGCCATCACCGCTGTGCGAAACGGTTTCAGTGCGTTGTTGCTCGAACAGGGCGATCGGCTGGGGCCCTTTCCTCGAGGCGAGGGTGTCTCCCATCACCCCTTGTTCGACCAGCTGTTGGGAAAGGGCTTCCTCGAGGAGCGCAGCTATCAGACCAATCACGGTGCTCTGTTCCATAGCCCCGGGGCACACCAGCAGGCCTTCAAGCCAGCCGCTCGTCCGATCCATTTCTTCGAGTGGCGCGACTTCATCGATCGACTGGGCGAGGTCGCCACGGTCAGCGGTGCAGTCATACGCACGAGCTGTCGCGTCACTGGCGTCGTCGAGGACGATCGCGGGCAGTGCATTGGGGTGCGCTACGTGGATGAGGCCGGGGTCCAGCAGAGTGCCCAGGGCGCTACCGTCTTCGGATGCGATGGCCACCGCAGCGTGGTCGGGCGGCACTACCAGGTGGACCATGAGGCACTGAGCTGTCCCATCATCAAGTGCCGGCTTGCCCACGCGAGCTTTGACCCGGTTCAGACCAAGGCGCTGCAATTCTTTCTGATCGGAAATGGCGATCTGCCGATGGCGCCGCGCTTTCCACCCTGCGTTGCTTACGCCTTTCCTCTCCCTGACCAGAAGATGGAGGTAGGCCTGATGCTTCGCATGGGTCGGGCGCCCGCCATGGTCACCGTCGACCGACCGAACGCAGGCACCCTCACGGCGGTCTGGTCAGAGCTCAAGCAGAGCTACCCTAAGTTCCGTCGCTACTTCGAAGGCGCCGACATCGAGTTTGAACAGCCCACCGACCTGCCGAACGCGACGCTGTGGCGGAACAACGTGCCCGCTCTCGGTGCCGTGTTGCTGGGCGATAGCGTGGGATTTGTCGACCCATTTGGATCGTCAGGCATTTTGTCTTCGATGCGTATGGCTCAGCTGTGGACGGATTTGATCGCCGCGACCATGGGGCAAGCTCGCGGCCGGTCTCAGCGGTTGTGGACTGCTCGCAACCTGGCGAAGTGGCGCCGAGCTTACGTTGCTTCGGGATGCTATCGACACGTGCGCAACAACTACCTGAAGATCGGGATGGTCGAGTGGGTCGTCTTCAAGCACCTGCGGTCTGCTGACCGTATAAACCGTCGTTGGGGTGCTATCGCCCGCCTGCTCGCGCTGGGCTAGCCCCAATGCCGATCGGTTTACTTCGTCGTCGTCACACTGCTGAGCTAGCTTGGCGCCCATGATGACGCGATGGTGGCTTCTGGTGGTCGTGATGGTGGTGGCGATGCCCTTGGTGGCTGGTTGCGATGCCATCAACTCGTTGTTCGAGGGCAGCAGCGACTCGGACGATGATGATAACGACGATAACGACGATAACGACGACAACGACGACAGTGACAAGAAGAAGAAAGAGAAGAAGAGCAAGAAGACCAAGAGCCCGAGCGTGCCCTTATCGCCCTTTGTTGCCGAGCACCTGAAAATCGCGCGCCAAGCTGCTCAATGCGATGGGGCAAAGCCGATCGAGCCGTGGTGCCGAGCGGCGGCGGGTTTTGCCGGCGGCAGCCCAGGAAAGCCAGCGACGCGCACGGTTCTGGGATTAGCCACCTTCGTGCAAACCAAGGGGGCGTCTCCGGCCACCCTGACCAAGCACCAGCACCTTGCCAGCCTGTCGTTTCGGGTCGCCGGTAGCCGCACCTTCGCGTTCATTGCCAAAGTGAAACCCGACAATGCCACCGAGCGGCTCGAGACCGAACGGGTGGAGCGTCTGCTGCTTCAGTGGTTTGCCGGTCGCCGACCACCGCTGCGTGTGTCACCGGGCATGGGCGGGTATCTCGACGGGTTGCCGGCCACCATCAAGTACGAGGCGATTGCTCACCGTAACGGCTATTCCATCAAAGGCGGGTCCAACGCCGAGCTTCGTCGAGTGGGCGATCATTGGGTGGCGGTCGAGGTGCCTCGCAAGAACCCCGCGGGGATCTGGTTCAGCGTTTTCCACGACACGACCTATCGGTAGCTAGGTTCTGGAAGCGGCCGATCATGCCGTGAGGCCGCTCAAGTCGAGGCTAGTGCTTGGTGAGCTTCTTGAGCTTCGCCACCAGTGACTTGGCGAAGACGCCCTGACCGAGCTTGTCGCGCACCTGCTTGAAGGACCGGTGCCAGGCGTTTCTCTCCTTCGAGCTGAGCTGGACCACGGTCATGCGCTTCTTGAGCATCTTGTATGCCTTCTCGTCTTCCCGGCGGAGACGTTTGCTGAGCATCTTGGCAGCCTTGTTGCCGGTCTTGAGCAGCAGCGACCTGTGGCGCGACGAAAGGGCGTCGACACGGGGCTTGGCGAACACGATGGCGCCCACGCGTATGCTCACGACCAGATCGGTCACGTGGTCGAGGTGTGTCCACCACTGGTACACAAGAGCTTCGTAGCTGGAGAGGGTGGCCACGTTGATGCGGCCACTGGAGAGGGCGGGCAGCAAGCCGGGGACAGAGGAGGGAACCGACGGGTAGCCGATCACCGACGCCATCACCGGGCCGATCGGGTCGTCCTTCCAGCGATAGACCTTCATGGTCTTCAGGTCGGTCCCCGTGCGGATGGCCTTGCCTTTGGACATGGTGCGCGCCAAGCCCACGTCGCCCCAGCCGCCAATGATGAACCCGGCCTTGGTCGCGCCCGCCTTGAACTCCTTGCTCATGGCTTTGCGCGCTTTGTGCATGGAGGTCCAGTTCTGGAAGAGCCCGGGCATCTCCAGGGCACCCATGGGGTTGTAGACCGAGGCCAGGCCCGGGCTCGTGAGGAACGCGCCGTCGAGCTGGGCCGACCGCATCTTGGCCACCATGGCATTTTCGTCGCCCTGCGCCGCGTTGTAGTAGACCTTGACCTTCAGCTGCCCCCTGCTCTTCTTCTTGATGGCTTTGGTCCAGGCGTGGAGGACGTGGCCCATGGGGCTCTTGCGTGGGGCGAGCGTGCCGATGGAGATCACCTCGGCGGCCGAAGCAGCAGGTGAGATCGTGAGGCCAGCGAGCAGGCTGACCCCTAGCGCCACGATTACAAACAGACCCCTTCGCGTCATCATACCCTCCGTTTGGCAAGCTCGAGCGAGCAGCTGTTCCCTTGCTGGGAAGCAACAGCGGAGGGTCGGTCATGCGTCGGCTGTCGTCAACGGGAGGGCACGGAGCCGACGCGGGCGAGCAGCGGAGCGCCGGCATTCCGCGCCAGGAATTTACTAGGATCCGGACAGGGCCACGGCTGCATCGATGGCCAGCGAGCCGCCCAAGCCGATGAGCAGCAGGCCTGAGAGCAGGTCGAACAGTCGGGCGTGTTTGCGGGCGAAGCCCGCCGCCACGGTGCCTAACAACAGCAGCCCAGGGAGCGTGCCCAAGCCGAAGGCTAGCAGTCGCAGCGCTCCTTGCCAGGCGCCTCCAGCGGGCAAGGCTGCTGCGAAGGCGCCGAAGGACAGGCCGCAAGGCAGCAGCCCCAGCAACAACACTTGCTGCAGCGTCGAATCGCCCTGGAGAGCTAAAGCCACGCGAAGGTGCACCGGAGGGAAGCGACGGAGAGTGCGTGGAGGGTCGGCAGACATCCACGCGGG
>JAUVCD010000475.1 GCA_030590865.1 Myxococcales bacterium
AAAACCCCTCGGGAAAAACTGAGCGTCCTGGCCAAACGTCGAGCAAGGCGTGAAGCCGCTGTGCCCTGCTGCGACCGCCGCCGCCCAGGCACTGGGCGGACGCAGCAGGGCACAGCGGCTTCGCGCACGACCCAGTGGGCCAGCACGGCACGCGGTCGCAGCGGGGCACAGCGGGGTCGAGCACGACCGTGCGGCCCTCAGATATCGAGGTTTCGGACTTGCAAGGCGTGGGTTTCGATGAACTTGCGGCGGGGCTCGACCTGGTCGCCCATTAGGATCGAGAACAGCTCGTCGCTTCCCAGCACATCGTCTACCCGCACCTGGTGAAGCACCCGCGCGTCGGGATTCATGGTCGTGTCCCAGAGCTCATCAGCGTTCATCTCGCCGAGCCCCTTGTAGCGACTGACCATCAGCCCTTTGCGCCCTCTGGTCTCGAGGAAGTCGCCGAGGGCGTCGGCGTCCACGAGCTCGTGCTCCTGATCGCCTAGCTTGGCAACATAGGGCGGAGCACCGATGCTCTGCAGATCGCTGTGAGCGGCAAGCGCCTCTTGATACTCCGGCGAATCTGCCAACTCCCAGTCGATCACGCTCACCCGATCACGTATCTTCGACGCTGGCGCCACCTCGATGCGACCGATACCCCGCTCCGAGTCCCATGGGGCGGTGACCTCCAAGGGAAGCATCTCTGGGTGGTACTGCTCTAGCTGGGCCAGCAGTTGCTCGGCCGCCTGCTCCACAACAGTGCGAGTGTAGAACCCGATGCGATCGATGGAGCTAGACCGAATCGCCGCCGCGACCACTCGGCGGTCGCAGCGTCGGTCGAGCTGGTCGACGGACCGAGAGAACCGCTTGATTCTCGTCGCCAAGCGGAACAGCGGCTGCCCAGACAGAACCAATCCGCCCTGGGCCGGCAGCAGCTCGAGACCGTCGACCGCATGGGCGGTGAGGTGCTCGTCGAGCGCCGCGTCGTCCTTGAGGTACAAGTCCTTCTTGCCCTTGCGCACCCGGTACAGCGGTGGCTGGGCGATATACAAGTGGCCGGCTTCGATCACTTCGAACATCTGGCGATAGAAGAAGGTCAGCAGGAGTGTACAGATGTGGGCGCCGTCAACATCCGCATCCGTCATGATGATGAGCGTGTGGTAGCGCAGCTTTTCGAGATCGATGCCGCCAGCACCACTAACCCCGCAGCCAAGTGCCGTGATCAGCGTCCCGACCTCCACCGAGCCAAGCATGCGGTCGAGGCGGGCGCGCTCGACGTTGAGGATCTTGCCTTTGAGCGGGAGGATGGCCTGGAATCGCCGATCTCGCCCCATCTTGGCGCTGCCGCCGGCGCTTTCGCCCTCGACGATATAGAGCTCGGCCTGCGCCGGATCTTTCGTCTGGCAGGCGGCCAGTTTGCCGGACAGAGACGCAACATCGAGGGTGCTCTTGCGAATCACCTCCCGGGCCTTGCGGGCAGCCTCCCGGGCCTTGGCCGCCACCAGGGCCTTGTCGATGATCATCCGCGCCGATTCAGGATTCTCTTCGAAGAACTGGCCGAGCTTGTCGTTCACCGCCGTCTCGACAAGCCCCTTGACCTCGCTGGACACGAGCTTGGACTTGGTCTGGGAATCAAAGGACGGGTCAGGGTGCTTCACACTGAGCACGCAGGTCAGACCCTCCCGCACGTCCTCACCGCTGAGCGAGCCCTTGAAGTCCTTGAAGAGCCCTTGCTTGGATCCGTAGCCATTGATGGTCTTGGTCAGCGCAGCGCGCAGCCCGGTGAGATGAGTTCCACCATCCTTGTTCTTGACGTTGTTCGTGTAGCAGAAGATCGACTCTTGATAGGATCCGGTCCACTGAAGCGCGACCTCGACCACCACCGCCGCTGTCTGGCCGTCGATCTGAGTATCGACCGAGGCGTAGAAATGGATGACCTCGGGATGCACCGGCTCTTTGGCGGCGGTGAGTAGCTCGACGAACTCGCGGATACCTCCCTTGAACTCGAAGATGTCTCGCTTGCCTGCAGGGCGCTTGTCGCGGAAGTGGATCCGAAGACCGGCATTCAAGAACGCCTGCTCACGCAACCGGCCGGCCAGCGTGTCGTAGCTGAACTCAGTCATGGTGAAGATCTTGGGATCCGGCTTGAAATGGATGGTCGTGCCGGTACGCTCCGTCGTGCCGACCGCCTCGAGCCGCCCCTGAGGCACGCCGCTGAGGTAGCGCTGCTTCCAGACCTGGCCGTCCCGCAAGACCTCGAGATCCAGTTGTTCGGCACAGGCGTTCACGGCACTCACGCCAACGCCATGCAGACCAGCAGAGACCTTGTAGCTCTTGTTGTCGAACTTGCCACCTGCATGCAGGATGGTCATCACCACCTCGGCGGCGCTGACACCCTTCTCGTGCTGGCCAACGGGAATGCCCCGTCCGTTGTCGGTGATGCTCACCGAATTGTCGAACAGCAGCGTGACTGTGATCTCATCGCAATAGCCGGCCAGGTGCTCATCGATGGAGTTGTCGATGACCTCCCAAACCAGGTGGTGCAGACCCGAGCCGTCGTGCACATCTCCGATGTACATCCCAGGACGCTTGCGCACCGCCTCGAGCCCTTCGAGAGCCGTGATGCTCTTGGCGTCGTAGGTCGGCTCGGCCTCCACCTCTTCAGGGGATTCAGCCTCGGCCGATGGCTCGGTGGTCGATTCGGACATCGCTGCGTGAGGGTGCTTGTCGAGAGGCAACGTGACAGGTCGCGGCCCGATTTCTCAGCCAGCACCAGACACTGAAAAGGTTAGCACATCCCCCCAGCTGCGGCACGCCCTCCTGGCTAGGGGTCGCGCCTTTCTAGGACTTAGAAAACATTCATAAATTCAACTAATTAGCGCTACCATTTTAGCCCGCAGTGACAACCCCTGCCGTGATGGTGAAGTCCTGACGATCGCTCCCCGAGATTTGGCTCGTCACGATGAGATCACGGCGAGTCGTGGTCAGCAGAATTTGGCTCCTGGTCATCGCTAGATGGTCGACCAGTGCGGCTAGGCGGTCGGCATCCAGCTCGCTCGACACGTCATCGAGAAGCAACAGCGGGAGCACCCCTCGCGCGTCCGCTATGCATCGCAGCTCGGCGATTTTGAGTGCCAGAGTGATGGCCCGATGTTGACCTTGAGAGCCAACGATGCGCGCCGGCTGACCGTCGATCAACAGGTGCAAGTCGTCGCGATGGGGACCGAACCCGGTACGCTTCCGTTGGGCGTCTGCCGCACGTCCTCGCTGCAGCGCCTCGCTTGCCTCGCCAATGTCCTCGCTGCCGCCGGGCAGGTAGCTGCCCTCGAGAACGAGCTTCGGGGCGCCAATGCGTCCAAAGGCCCGGGTCATCTCGGCAGTGAGGATCTCGCTGGCAGCACGCCGCGCCTTGGTGATGGCGGTGCCATGCTCGGCCAGCAGCGTCTCAAAAACATCAAGCTCACTACTTCGTTCGAGACTGCCAAGACGCTGACGTAATAGAAGTTGGCGCTCACGCAACGCCCGGCGATACCGCGAACGATGGCTTGCCACTGCCGGATCGGTAAACAACGTGAGCCGGTCCAACAAGGTTCGCCGTCCCGAGGCTGATCCGGTGGAGAGGGTCATCTGTTGGGGATCGAAGACGACCACTGGCGAGCGCGTCGCGTAGTGACTGAGGGACTTTGGCGAACTGTCATCGATGCGACATATCCGCCGCTGAGCGCCACCCTCGGTGCCACGGATGCCGACGCTTTGCTGCCGTGCCAGCGGACCGTTCGGCCAGTGCTCGACGAATCGTCCCCGTACGTTACCTAGCTCGGACCCGAGCTTGACCACCTCACTGAGCCGAGCGGTTCGGAAGCTGCGCGACGTGGCTAGCAAGTAGACCGCTTCGAGAATGCTCGTTTTTCCCTGACCATTGTTGCCAGCAATCACATTCAGCCGAGGGCCCAGCTCGACCTCCCCACGGGCGATGTTGCGGAGCTGGGTCACGACCAGGTGGTCGAGCGTGAGAGGCAAGGGCTCGGCGCTAGCGTCCGGGGCGTCTGCATCCAATGCCATGGCGCACACCCTGCGTTAGCTAGTCGAGTCTTGGGTCAGCGGGTCGATAGAGCTCGGGCGGATCGAGGAACGTTCGCAGACCCGCTCAGATCCGCATCGGCATGACGACTGCGATGTAGTCGATGCCACCATCGTCCGAACCAGGTCGTAGCACTGCCGGGTCGAGCTCACCGCTCAGTCCCAGAGTCACCTCGTCATCATCCATCGCGCCGAGCACATCGAGCAGATACCGGGCGTTGAAGCCAACCGACAGCTCGGGACCGCTGTAGTCGACCAGCACTTCATCGAATCCGTTGCCGCTTTCTGGGCTCTCGCTAGTGATTCGCAGTGCGTTCTCGCTGATCCCCAGCTTCACACCACCGGTTCGATCACTGGCAGCCAACGACACCGCGCGGAGCGCTTCGCTGAAAGGCACGCGGGCGGTTCGCACGGCACGATCGCTCATTGCCGGAATGGCAGCCTCGAAAGGCGGAAACTGAGTGTCGATCAGCTTCACAGACAATCGGATCCCGCCAATCTTGAAGAAGGCGTTGGGCCCGGTCTGGGAAATATTGATGATGGCCTTGTCGCGATTTTCGGTTACTTCATCGAGCAACTTGCGAAGCTCCATTACCGCTTTGAGCGGAATGAGCATGGCAGTCGAAGCGCCGAGTCCATCGACGGCGATCTCGATCTTGCTCAGCCGATGACCATCAGTAGTGACCATGCGGGCCATGCCATCGGTGCACTCGAACAGCGCACTGTTCAGGTGAGCTCGAGTCTCATCCGTAGAGATGGAGAAGTGAGTTCGGGCAATCAACTCACCGAGCGTCTGAACGGACAGATCCATCTGTGCTGCATCTTCTGCAGGCGTAGGTAGTGACGGGAAGTCTTCACCGGGCAAGCCGTGAAGAGTGTAGCGTCGCGCCAAACCAACGGCCTGGATGGTTGTCGCTGCGCTACTTGCCACGCTGATCTGAATCGGACCATCGGGCATGTGCTTGACCCGATCGAACATGTCTCGAGCCGGTACGGCAACCGAACCCGCTTGCTTCACCTCGGCTTCAAGCGATCCGCTGACCGAGATATAGAGATCCGTCGCCGCGAGCTGCAATTGGTTCTCATCAGCGGACAGCAGCACGTTTGCCAAGACCGGCATCGTGCTCTTCTTGTCAGCAACACCCTGACATCGCTGGAGTAAGCGAAGCAGACTTTTCTTGGGCGCAACTATTTCCATCCCGAAATACCCGACGCGGCTTCCTCTATTTGACTCTCAACCCTTAGCAGGGTTCTCCCTCGGCGACAGACCGATCCTTAGAGAAATTGCACTATGTTTTGACGCACCACGTGTAGTGCTGAGCAATGAATGATCCAGCTAAGTTGGCTCACATTGTAGGTAAATGTGCTGAAACCATGAGCTACTGACTACGAGATCGAATGAACAATATAGATAAGATCGTCGTAGTAGTAGGGGATGTGGAAGATCGGGAAAACTCAAAAAGACACGTGATAATATAGTCTTATAGAGTTCTGGTGTGTGGAAAACGACATGTGTCGAAATGTAGAGTATCTGTGGGCAAAGGTGGTTTCCACAGATCCAAGTGAGCTGTGCACCGTTTTTGCACCGGTTGGGCAGGTATTTGTGAAGAGGTTATTGGTGCCCTTGATCGGGATGGATGAAAGCTCCTGGAACGGTCAGAAGTGAGATCATTTTGCGGTAGTCACAGAGGGCATAATCCCCCACCGTATCGAGGGCGCCGTCGCGCTTGATCGATGGCGAGCTGACATCCGTGAACCAACGATTCATTCGCTGTGCCCATTGTGGGCTGCCCCATGAAGGCCACATCAGGGTCTGTCCCACCACCGGTTTGCGCATCGAGGATCAGTCGTCAGCAGTAGCCCAGCGTCGGGCGCACACCAATCGACGGGAGCAAGAGCCACCCGAGCGCATGCTCGGTTGGATCATCGATGACAAATACCGCATTTGTAGACTGATCGGTGAGGGTGGCATGAGCGCCATCTACGAAGCCGAGCATCTCGCCCTCGATCGCTATGTGGCCCTCAAGGTTCTGCATCCGGCTTTGGCTGACGACCCGGAAGCCATCGCAAGGCTCAGCCATGAAGCACAGGTGGTCAGCACCATCGGGCACCCCAATATCTGTGAGATATTCGATCTAGGTAGAACGGCCGACGGCAGCCCCTACCTGGTGATGGAGCGTCTCATCGGCGAGAGCTTGGCTGAACGTATCGAGCATTTTGGACCGCTGTCCTTTGGCGAGCTTGCGCCGATGCTGGTGCAAATTCTGGATGCTCTGGAAGCAGCCCACGGCAAAGGCATCCTGCACCGGGATCTCAAGCCCGAGAATGTCTTCATCGTCGAGTCCCGCTCCACCGGTCGGTCTACCGCGAAGCTGCTCGACTTCGGGATCTCGAAGACCATCGGTTACGATTTCGTGGATCAACCTCGGCTCACCCACACTGGGATGGTGATGGGGACGCCTTACTACATGGCACCTGAGCAGGCCCGTGGGGATAGCGGTCTGGATCAACGGGTCGACCTGTGGGCCGTTGGCGTGATCCTCTACGAAGCGCTTACCGGCCGTCGGCCCTTCGTAGCCACCAATTACAACGCTTTGTTGGTGCGGATTCTCACCTCTCGTCCTCGACCGGTGCAAAAGCTCATCCCTTCCATCCAGGAGAGCATCGCCAGCTTGGTCGACAAGGGGTTGTCCAAGTTGCGTGAAGACCGGTTTCAAACTGCGGGCGAGTTTCGTGAAGCGGTTCGGAGGGCTCAGCGCCACTGCGCCGCGACCGACTCCCATGCTCCAACCATGATCATGCATCGAGGACCGGGACAGCCTGGTGTGGCTCACAGCCTAGCCAAGCCGCGACATTCCCGGGGTCGCAACTGGGATCGGGACATCGAAGATCCTGAGACCTTCATCGATGACGAACAGCCCTATGACCCAGAGTTGCTCCCGCCCAAGCAGAGTCACGACACGCGGCCCAACGTCGACCCTACAGTCCCGTCAAACCACGGAATCCCCGAGCCCCTCGAGCAGACGATCCAGGATCGTCTCCCTGACTTCTCCGGACGGGACAATCCTTCCCTCGCCGGACCGACGGATGTGGACGATACGGAGGTCATGAAGCAGCCGGCTTCCGCGCCCCCACCGCGCAGACCCAGTCTGAGCTCTACCAGCGACACCGAAGTCATCGATAGGCGGAGCCGGCCGAGCAAACCCAAGGTGCCTCGACCCAGACGACGAAAGAAGAAGCCAAAATTGCCACCGCCGCTTCCTCGACGGGTATCAGACGACGATCCAACCACGCTCTATGACATCAAGGCAGCTCGAGCGAAGTTGGAGGCCCGACGGCGGGCTGCGAGTCCGCCGGATCGCCCGGATGACGACGGTTCCGACAAGGGAAGCGGATCGGCTTGATC
>JAUVCD010001096.1 GCA_030590865.1 Myxococcales bacterium
GTGGCGAGTTGCGTGGATGTGATCGTCGATCATCTCACACGCGGCGGCTTCCTCATGGACGCCATCGACTCGCAGCATGTCGCGAGCCTGCGACAGGGAAGCGGCTCGAGCAATTCGCGCTAGACAGACCGATCGACGGAACGCATCATCCGTTGTCGGGATTGCCTCCCATGTCTGATCTCGAAGCGCTCATCAACAAGGGGTTCTACCCCATCGGCGACCAACCGGGGCCGGGGCCCAAGACCATCGTGGTCGTCGGAGTCGCTCGCGGCGGCACGTCGATCATAGCCGGGGCGCTGACCAAGCTAGACGTGTTCATGGGAGACAACGCCTACGCGCCGGTTTTCGAAGACTTGCGGTTGGCATCGGCGATCGAGTCATCCAACTGGCAAGCTGTCCTCGAAACAATCGCGTCGTACAACGAGCGTGAGCCCATCTGGGGTTTCAAGCGCCCCTCGATGGCTGGCAAGCTCGAGGCGCTGCATCCGCTGCTTCGGAATCCGGTCTACCTGTTCATGTTTCGCGACATGATGGCCACCGCGAATCGTGACGTGCTCTCCATGAAGGCGGCGGTGATACCCAGCATGCGGCGGGCCCACGATGAGCTCGGGCGGATCCTGAGGTTTGTCGAGCAGGCGCAGGTGTCGGGAGTGCTCTTGTCGGCCGAGAAAGTGCTGCTCCGCAAAGACGAGTTCGTGGACCGCCTAATCGACTATCTCGGGCTGGAGTCGAGGGTGACCCAAACCGAGCGGCAGGACGCCAAAGACTTCATCACCGCCGATCCGGTCGACTACCTCGACAGCAGTCACATCGGTGTCCGGGAGCTTGTGGGCTATGTCGATCACGCAACCCCGACCTTCGTCGCGGGCTGGGCTGACGTCAGGAACGGTCCGGAGCCCGCCGAGCTCCGGATCAGCGTGAACGGCTCGCCAGCGGGGTCCACAACCGCTGATCTGCCTAGACCGGACGTCAAGGACCGGGGCTTTCACCCCACTGGAGCGTGCGGCTTCCGCTTCGCCTTCCCTGAGGGCCAGAACCTCGAAGGAGGCGACGAAGTAGCGGTGCAATTCGCGCTGAGTGGCGAGCACTTGAAGTGGAGCCCCATACTCGTCGAGTCGCCCGCAGGTAGCGCTGACGGCAAGGACCGAACCAGCCCAATGGCTGAATGCGACCCATACTTGTTCGTGCACCTGCCCAAGACGGCCGGGACCAGCTTCCGGCTCGCGGTGCAGCGGACATTCGGTGGGCGAGTCGCCTACGACTATGGCCTGGAGACACCAGCGACCAGCGACCTCGTGCGCCAATATGTTTACCAGCAGGCCGATCTGCCGGCGCTCCACGAACGGCTCAGGCGCGACCGGATCGTGATGCTAGGTGGCCACGTTCCTTATGAACGCTATGCGTCGATCTTCACCCCCAGCCAGGTCATCACCTTCCTCCGCGATCCTGTCGAGCGCATCGTGTCCGAATACCATCACGCCTGCCGCATGAACGGTTTCGAGGGCACGTTGCTCGAGTTCGCCGAGCGGCCGCATCATCGCAACCGGCAATCGGTCATGCTGCGCGGCGTGTCCCTCGCTGCGGCGGGCTTCGTAGGGGTCACAGAACATTATCGTCTGTCCTTGCGTGTGATCCGTGAGCGGCTCGGCTGGTCGCTACCGAATTTCGCTGCAAACCAGAACCCAGACCGCGCCGAGCTGACTGACAAGTACCCGCTGAC
>JAUVCD010000524.1 GCA_030590865.1 Myxococcales bacterium
GGCTTCCGACCAGGCAAGCGGCGGGGGCATCGTCGTTCAGATCGACCCGGGCCCGGGCGAGCGGGCCAACGTCACTCTCCGCGCATTGCTCGTCGATCAAAACCACAACCTCGGTGTCTACGTGTCAGGCTCGGACGCCACCATCGAGGGCACGGTCGTGCGCAACACCCTGCCTCGGGCTTCCGACCAGGGGTTCGGCCGCGGTATCTCCATTCAGGACGCCCCGGACACGGGTGGTCGCGCCAACGTCACGCTCCACGCATCGCTCGTCGAACAGAACCACGAAGCCGGTGTGTTCGTGGAAGGCTCGGACGCCACCATCGAGGGCACGGTCGTGCGCAACACCCTGCCCCAGGCTTCCGACCAGGCAAGCGGCGGGGGCATCGTCGTTCAGATCGACCCGGGCCCGGGCGAGCGGGCCAACGTCACTCTCCGCGCATTGCTCGTCGATCAAAGCCACGACCTCGGTGTGTTCGTGTCAGGCTCGGACGCCACCATCGAGGGCACGGTCGTGCGCAACACCCTGCCTCGGGCTTCCGATGGTCTGTTTGGCGACGGGATCGTCGTCCTTCCCTACCTCAGCCAAGCGAGCGCCGTCCTCTCGAGCTGCCTCGTCGAATCAAACGCCCGCGCCGGCGTGGCGGTGTTTGGTGCCCCTGCGAGCCTCGCGGCCACTGCGATCGATTGCAACCTCATCGACTTGAACCAAGAGAGCTTCGACGGCGCTGCCGGCACCTTCGACGACCAGGGCAACAACCGCTGCGGGTGCGGACCTGAGCCGACCGTCTGCAAGACCGTGTCAGCAGGCCTCGAGGCTCCATCGCCACTGGACACAAGCCAGTAGCCGGTTGCCAACCGGTGGCGGATCGGTGATCTCGGCCAGCCTTGATCGGTGGTTGGTAGGCATACAGTTTTACTGTCGCGCGGTGCTCAAATTCGCAGTCGGGAGCCGGAGCCCGTGGATCGTGGATCGTGCGGGGCCGCGTGGCGCGTGCGCGGGCGCGAGCGCGGGGCGGAAGCGACAACTATCTTGACGCGACTTTCGGGAGCTTCTGGCCACGGCGCTCCGCGACTTTGCGCCCCTCGGCGCGCGTGCCAAGCTGTCCCCAGTCGTGGCCGATGACTCTACAACCGAGTTTGACGAGCTGACGGGCATCGATCCGGTGGCCACCCCGGACGTCCCGGTGGTGACCATCGCCTTTCACCCCGACCGGCAACTGCTCGGGCGTCGCTACGCGCTGGCTGATGGTGAAAAGGTCCTGCTCGGCCGATCCAACACGCTCTTCGGCCGCGGAGCCCTCGATCACAAGCTCGTGTCACGCAATCACGCTCGGCTCGACTGCCGGGGGCCAGCGGTGACGGTAACCGACGCGGGCAGCCGCAACGGCACGGTCGTCAACGGCGAGCGCATCGATCGGGTCGAGCTCGAGCCAGGGGACGTCATCGGGGTCGGCTCGGTCCTGTTGTTGTTCGGCTACGGACCGGTGATGACCCGCGCCCCGAGCAGCGATCGGCTGGTGGGGGTGAGCCCGGCGCTCGGCATGATCGCCCAGCTGGTCCAGCGGGTAGCCGCCATCGAGTCGGTGGTGCTGATCCAAGGCGAAACGGGCGTCGGCAAAGAGCTGGTCGCCCAAGAGCTTCACGACCGCAGCGGACGGGACGGCCAACTGGTGGCCATCAATTGCGCCGCGGTGGCTGATGGCGTGGTGCACAGCGAGCTGTTCGGTCACGCCCGAGGCGCCTTCTCTGGGGCCGAGCGCTCCCGAGCCGGGCTGGTCGCAACCGCGGCGGGTGGCACGCTCTTGCTCGATGAGATCGGCGACGCCTCAGCAGCCTTGCAAGCCAGCTTGCTGCGGTTGCTCGAGCAGCGCAGCTACCGCGCGGTGGGGGACGACCAAGAGCAAGAGACCGATGCCCGCTTCGTCGCGGCCACCCATCGCCGGCTCGACCAGGAGGCGGCGGCCGGGCGTTTCCGCAGTGATCTGCTCGCTCGTCTGGAGCGCTGCATCATCGAGGTGCCACCGCTACGCGAACGTCCCGAGGACATCGTGCCCCTGGCGCTCCACTTCGCCGACCAGAAACGGGGCGAGCCCACTGAGCTACACCGCTCCCTTGCCCTGGCCTTGCTGCGCCACCACTGGCCACGGAACGTGCGCGAGCTGCGTACGGTGATCGAGCTGGCCTGCCGCGAGGCTGCTGAAGACCAGCCGCTGCGTTTGACCAAAACGGTCCGCCAGCGACTCGGCGACCGGGCCACGCCCCCGACCGCTGCGCCGAGCGCTGTGCTGACCGACGGCCAAGAGAGCGCGCCCGAGCCGCGACCGGCGCGCCCCAGTGCCGACGAGCTACGCGACTCGCTGCGCGCCGGACACTGCAACGTGAGTGCCGTGGCGGCGCAGTACGACGTGTCACGCCGGACGCTCTACCGGTGGATGAAGGAGCTGGACGTCGATTTGACAGCGCTCCGTGGCGAAGGCGACTGAGCAAGACGGTCGGGCAAACTCAGCGGCCAATGGCGGCTTTACGCCGGGCGCGCTTGGATCGCGTCCAGATCTTGGGTCTACTGCCCTCGTGCGGGGTGACAGCATTGCAGGGACCACGGCGGCCATCGCCGTCTTCGGGCTCAGTGCGCTGTGGCTGAGCGCCTGTTTCACCAACCGCATCCATGACGACACGCTGATATGCGACAGCAACGGGTGCCGTTGCGTCGCCGGCCGGGCGAACTGCGATGGCGACTGGGGCGACGGCTGCGAGATCGATCTCCAAACCAGCGCTGCCCATTGTGGCGGGTGCCAGCAACAATGTCTCAACGGCTCCTGCGAGGCCGGGTCCTGTCTGTGCACCACTCCAACGGTCTGGGACGACTGTGACGACAGCCCGGCCAACGGCTGCGAGACCTGGCTGCTTGGCGACGACTCGCTCAACTGTGGCCAGTGTGACCAAGCCTGCGGCCCGACCGCCCTCTGCCAAGACGGAATCTGCACCGAGCGTTGCCTCAACGGCGTGCTCTGCGGTGACGTTTGCGTCGACACCTCAATCGATCCGCTCAATTGCGGCAACTGCGGCAATGACTGTGCCTCCAATCAGGCGTGCTTCGACGGCAACTGCCAACCTTGCGATTCGGTATGCGGGCTGTGCTTGGAGCAAGAGCTCGGCGACACGGTGCCCCAACACGTGGACGGCGTGCCCACCGGCAACGGGCTCAGCTCGCTGTGCTGGACCGAGCCCCTGCCCAGCACGGCCTACCGGTTTGTGGCACCCACGATGGGACCCTACCTCTTCAACACCTTCGGCAGCCCAGCTGACACGGCACTCTCGCTGCGTCTCGAAGAGGATCCGTGCGTCGAGCTAGAATGCGTCAATCTGGGGATCGGCGGCGATTTGATCGGCACCGTCTCGCTCGCTGCCGACCAGAGCCTGGTGGTCGAGGTTGCCTCGCCCGGCGACATTCATGATGCCCACCAGCTCCACATCACCGCCGGCAGCGATCCGCTGTGTGGCCTTCAAGCCCTCGTCTTGGAGGCGCCGATCGACGATGGCGGAGACTTCAACAATGCCACTGACGCATTGCAGCCAAGCTGCGCCCCGCCGGGGGGGCTCGAGGTGGCCACCAAGCTGATCGTGCCCCAGTCGGGGTACTACCTGATTGATACCGACGGCTCAGAGACCGACACGGTGCTCTACGCACTGGACGACAACTGCTCTGGCGCCGAGCTCGGCTGCGACGACGACACCAACGACCAAGACGCCCTCTTGGTACTTCCTCTGATTGCAGGCCACGCAGTCGTGGTGGTGGTGGAGCTGCGCGCCGGCAGCCCAATGGGCAACTACGTCCTTCACATCGAGGGTCCGCTGTGATCCGCCTGACCCAGCTGGCGCTCATGATCGGCACCGTGGCATTGCTCGCCCAAGCGCCTCATCGTGACTGCGCGGCCGACGGGCCATCACTAGATGACGCTGAGCCAGCGCCACAATCGGCCAAGCAGCAAGCACAAGACCTCATGAGTGCCGGGGTGAGCCTGCTGCGCAAGGCCGCCTTCGCGCTAGCGCTCGACAAGTTCCACGAGGCCTACCGGCTCTATCCCAGCCCCAAGCTCTTGCTGAACATTGGCACCACCTTGCGCATCCTGGGCCGTCACGCCGACGCGCTCGACACTTACGGCCGTTATCAAGCGGGGAAGGACGTCGATCCAGCCCGTCTCGCCGAGCTGAAGCCGGTGCTCGAAGAGCTCTATCGTCGCGTTGCCGGCATCACCGTCTTCGTCGACGACGACGACGCCATCGCCCGCCTGGACGGCCGTCCCCTGGCCACCTTGGATGGCTCACGCTGGATCTGGTTCGAGCCTGGCGAGCACGTCTTGCTCATCGAACGCCGCGGCCACCCCTCGATGGTCCAGGTGCTGCGCATGAAGGCCGGTGAGCGTCGCAACTTGGTCATCGAGCTCGAACGTGAGCCCACCACCTCACGCCGCGCTCCGCCTAGTTTACGCACCACCGGCACCGTCCTGGGCGCCATCGGAATCGCCGGCGTCGCCGTAGCCGCTGGTCTCGGCATTACCGCCCTGGTCCTCGATCGCGCAGCCGCCGAGCACTGCCACCCCGACGCCCCGAGCCGTTGCGACACCGCCGGCGCGAGTCTCGGCGCCTACGCCGGCGGGTTGGAGGGCGCGGCCATCTTGGGCCTAGCGACCGCCGGCACCGTCGGGGGCATCGGCCTGACCCTCTTTCTGGTAACGCCTGCACCAGAGCCTGCCACAGAAGAAGGACCCGCCACCCCGCCGGCTGTAGGGGGCGCGGGGTTCGTGGTGAGAGGGCGGTTCGCTGGTTTTTGAGCGGCTGGCGTGGGGCTCAGCCAGGCGTCCTTTTCAGCGTCTTCACCATGAAGCTGATGTTGGGAAAACCAGCCAGTGCAGCGGTTTGAAACACGCTCTTGACCACCAGCGCAGACACGTTCTCGTCGATCTGAAGGATGCAAATGCCAGGGAACGGCTTGTCTGGGTGGAAGCTCTTCCACAGCTCACGTTTGCGCCCTAATAGATCAAACAACTCGTCGATCCGACTCATCCTTCCTTGATCCTCGATGGCTCGTGTCGAGCCGGCCAGATCGCCATCAACCAAGACCTGATTGCCGTTCACCGCCACCATCGGCGCTTCAACCACTGCCTCCACGTTCTCCGCCGCAGGCAAGCTGATGTGTCTGTCCATGCTGTAGTTGCCTGAAGCCGAGAAGCTCATCAGCAGGAAGATGACGGTCACCAGCAGAAAATCGATGAACGGCACCAGTGCCAGCTCGGCGTTGACGCTCTTGCCCCCCTTGCCGGTGACGTTAGCCCACACGAAATGCAGCGGAATGCGCTGCAACAGCCGCTTACCAGGCGCGCTGATGTTGTGTGCATGGGGGTCCTGTTGCTCTCGTTGTCGCGCTACGCCGACCTTCATGTCCCTATCCTCCTCTTGCTGACCATTGTGGCCACACGAGTGAACAGCCGGCGGGTAGTCCAACTCAGCTCACCGCGTTAGCCTGATCCGCGCGGGACGCATTGCACGGTGTGTACCTTGCACCAGGCGCGCATCGACTCTCATTCCGTCGATCTTGGCATTCCCCAGATCTTGGCAATCCCGGGTCTTGGACATTCAATCAGCCACAAAGTTCCAGGCTGTCGCTCATGGTGACGGATCGTGGCGGGTGCGCGACATTGCCAATGGAATGCTGCACCGACAGTACAATGGGCAGCGCTATCGGCAGCGCAACCCACACGGCATCGGCAATGCTCGTCAGCCTTCAGGGGCGCGCAGATCCCGTCAGGGGGCGCAGGAGAAGAACAGCCCCGGCGTCAACAGGGGCGGGGCCACGTCATCCTCGCCGCAATGGTCTTGCCCATTCTCCAGTCCCCCGTCTGGGCTCAGCGGGACATCATAGCCGACACATTCATTGTCCAGGCACTCGAGCTCGATGAGCGGATTCATACAGAGGAGGCACTCATTGTCGCAGTAGGGCCACAGGTCCCCCGCCGTAGGATAATCGGAAACCGACACAACCTGTCCGGCCCCCAAACAGCCGTTCATGACCACACAGCAATCCGAGTTCTTGACGCAAGGGATGTTGGTCTTCTGGAGCTGATCCCAGGCCGCTTGGTCCCCGTAGCAACCAGGCTCGTTGGTACTGGTCGTCGTTCCCGAGCTCGTCCCGCCTGTCCCTGCCCCGCCAGATCCGCCAGTCGCCGTGCTCGACCCAGCTCCTCCGTCGTCACAGCTCAGACTTGCCACGAGCATCAGAGCGCCCACACCCAGAGTAACCAACGATGACCCACGCATAGTGCTTCCCACTTCGACGTGCCTTGGGTGCCGACGCGACCGACCCCACGGCCTGGAGACTAGCTTATCCTCTTCGGCTGCGACTTGTCCCGCCGAAGCCGTCTGGAGAAAAATGCCGTGAACCGTCAGGGCGGCGGAGACACGGCAAAGACATACCGTTCTGCATGCCCTTCGGACAGGCTCCAGAGCTTGTTGCGGGGACCGTCGAAGAGCAGGTCCTCTGGAGCATCAACCCAGGTGACGATCTGGCTCGCCGTGCCCTCGGCGGCGACATAGAGGTCGCCTTTGCCCTGCGGGGGTTCGCTCGACGAGAGCCAATGAGTAGGCCCGTTCGAGACGGCACCCTGCAGGTGACTGTGGAGGGAGAAATAGGCGCTTTGGGGAAAGCTCGTGGCGGGAGCGAGTCGCCTAGAGTCGGCGGCCAGCGGCCAGTGAAAGAGCCTACCGAACAGGGTGCCCGAGTCGTATTCACCACTGACCAGGGCTGGGGGATCAGCGGACCGGTCGAGGGCAACGAAGGAAAATCGCGGGGCGCAATCCCCGCCACGCTCGTAGTGGCCCACCTGGGGCACGACGTATTTGTAGAGGCCCGCATAGTAGAGGCTGTCGGCCGGGTCCCAGCCAATGACGTTCTTGGCGGTG
>JAUVCD010000523.1 GCA_030590865.1 Myxococcales bacterium
GCCCATGTTGAGCAACCGAGAGATCGTCGATGGGGCATCGTTGGTGTGGAGGGTGCTCAGCACCATGTGGCCTGTGAGCGCCGCCTTGATGGCAATCTCGGCGGTCTCGAAGTCACGAATCTCACCGACCATGATGATGTCAGGGTCCTGGCGCAAGAAGGCGCGCAGTGTCATCGCGAAGTTCAGGCCGATCTCGTCGTGCATCTGAACCTGATTGATGCCCTGGAGGCTGTACTCGACCGGGTCCTCGGCCGTATTGATGTTGGTGGTCGGCTGGTTCAGCTCGGTGAGCGCTGAGTAAAGAGTGGTGGTCTTTCCTGAACCGGTCGGGCCGGTGACCAGCACCATCCCCCAGGGCTGGTGGATCGCCCAGCGGAAGTCATCGAGCGGCCCGGCGTCGAAGCCGAGCTTGGTCATGTCCAGCTGCAAGTTGGACTTGTCGAGCAGACGAAGAACGACCTTCTCACCATAGGAGGTGGGCAAGACGCTGACCCGGAAGTCCATCTCCCGGCCCCGAGCCATCTTGAGCTTGATGCGGCCATCCTGGGGCAGCCGGCGCTCGGCGATATCCATCTGGCTCATGATCTTCAGACGGCTCACCAGCGGATTCTTGAGCTTGAGGGGCGGCTCCATCTCCGGCAGCAACACCCCATCGACCCGATAACGGACTCGCAGCTTCTTTTCGTAGGGCTCGACGTGGATATCGCTGGCGCCCTTCTGGATGGCATTG
This sequence comes from Myxococcales bacterium, assembly GCA_030590865.1. Classification (GTDB taxonomy): domain Bacteria; phylum Myxococcota_A; class Polyangia; order Polyangiales; family Polyangiaceae; genus JAPYTK01. The sequence continues at coordinate 731 of JAUVCD010000523.1, forward strand.
AGCAAAATGGCGTTGACCAGCCGAACGACCGGCGCGCCGCCCGCCTCTTTCTCCAGCTCGTGGACGTTCAGATCGTCCTCATCGATCCCGAAGGCGACCTCCTCGTCGTCGAAGTCCTCGAGCATGGTGTCGTAGCTCTCGGGAGCGCTGTAGACCCGCTCGATGGCTTCGAAGATGGCGGCCTCCGAGGCCACCACCACGTCGACGTTGAAGCCGGTGAGGAACTTGATGTCGTCGATGGCGTTGAGGTTGGTGGGATCGGCCATCGCCACGGTGACCGCCGAGCCGGTCCGAGCCACAGGCACGATGATGTGCCGCTCGCAAACCTCGCGGCTCGCCAGCTTGGCGAGCTCTTCGTCAATCTCGATGGCGCTCAGATCGATGGCCGGGACCCGGTACTGGGACGAGAGAAAGTTGGTGATCTCTCCATCCGACACAAACCCGAGCTTGGCCAGGGCGTATCCCAGCTTGGTACCGCTGCGGCGCTGCTCTTCCTGCGCTTGGCGGAGCTGCTGCAAACTGATGAGCTTCTCGCGAACCAGTAGTTCGCCGAGGCGATGCGTGGACATTGCTCCGATGCTTTCCCCTCCCCCAGTTGAAGTCAAGGACGGCAACCGGCCAGGAAGGCACGCTTGTGTGAGGTGGTTGTCCTACCGGATAAGGCACATCAAGACAACGCCTGGTCTAGCTCTGCGAGTATGATCGGCCCGTGTTCGGCTTTCTCGATCGGTTCGGCGGCAAGAAGCACAAAGCGGCACGAGCCCGCAAGCAAGAGCTCAGCGGCGATCTCGACGGCGCTGTTCAGTCCTATTTGGACGCTGAGCTGCCGGACGAGGCCGCTCGCACCATCTTGCTGAAGGCAGACGGCGAGCCCGATCCGAAGGAGCGCATGGTGCTCTGTGCCCAAGCAGCCCGGGTTGGCCCGGGGTCGGAGCACGGCCGACAAGCCAAAGAGCGACAGGCCATGCTTGCCTTCGATCTGATCAAGACGACCCAAGGGGCCACCATGCAGGGGGAGCTGCTGCGGATCGCCTCGGATCTGGAGGGGGTAGGACGGTGGGAAGCGGCCGCCGAGGCCTACGTGCTCGCCGGCGACACGGAGGCCGAGATTCGGGTGCTCAAGGAGGCCGGGGCAATCGAACGGCTCGAAGAGCGGCTGCGCCAGACCTCTGAAAAGGCGCGGGCCGAGCGGGATCGAACCCAGTTGCTGCGCCGGATGCGTGATCTCGATGCCATCGCCGAGCGCCGGGTAGCCCTCAAAAACGCCCGGGAGTGGTTGGCGCGACAACCGGACGACCACGTGCAGCTGCAGGTGGATCAGATCATGAACCGCCTGCTCGCTGGCCCCATCGTGACCCTCCAGATCGATGGCGAGCAGGCGCGCTACGTCCTGGGCAGCACGATCACCATCGGCCGGGCGGGCGCAGACATCCAGGCCCATTGTAGCTCGGTCAGCCGCCAGCACCTCCGCCTGGAGCGGAAGGCGGGGCAGCCCCAGATTGAGGATCTCGACACTCGCAACGGGTCCACCCTGGCCGGGGCCCGCATCCGGGGCGCCCTCCCGATTGGTCAGGGCGTGCAGCTCGAGCTGGCGGGACAGGTGTCGGTCCGCGCAGCGCCGGCCAAGGCCGATGAGCCCAACGGACCGGTGGCCCTGGAGGTGGCCGGCGAGCGCTACATCTTGCCCCTGGGACCGCTCGCCATCGACCCCTGGCGGCTGGTCGATGCCCACGACGGTGACGAGCGCTTCGTAGTTCTGCGGACCCCCGAACCATGCGAGCCCCCCCACATGGCAGGCTACCGGCTCGCCTATGAAATCGAGCTCTGCCGCGGCGATCGGCTATGCGCCCGCCGCGGTGGCCCGGTGGTCTTGGCCGTGCCGGACGACCAGGCAGCTAGCGACAGGCGATGAGCTTCTGGACAAGGCTTTTTGGCGGGCAGAAAGAGGCTGAGGGCGATCCCGAGTCAGCGACCACTGAGGTGCCCGAGCCGATCGATGAAGAGGCCAAGGCACCGGCCGCCCAAGCAGCGGCAGCGACCCAAGACGTTGAAGGGGAGCTGGCGCAACTGCGCCGAATTGGCCGGCCAGGGGGGGCCGAAGTGGATGCTGCCCTCGCCCTGCTGCGGCACCACCAAGGCAGTGCCCGGCAAACCAAAGTGCTCCACGCCATCCTCGAAGGGCTCGCCGCCCTGGGCCTCGGATCTCCGGGCAGCGGATCCGGCTCGTCCGCGCTGCCAGCAGACCGGACGCTAGACGCGCTGCTGGTGGCCTGTGCCCACTTGCTCGAAGCGCGGGGTCAAGAGCGTGAGGCCCGCGAGCTGGTGGCGACCTCTCGCAGCGTGGCGGGCATGCTGCTGGCCGCCGATCTGCACGCAGCAGCCGGTCTACTTCCACAGGCGGTGAGCACCATCGAGCGAGTGCTGGCTCGATCCATCGACACGCCAGGAGCACGAGAACGGCACCACCGGTGGCTGGCTCAGCTCGGCCGACGGAGCCACTCAGAGGTTGCAGATGATGGCGCGACGGTGGTCGCCCCGGCGGTCCAGGAGACGAGCTTCCGAATCTTGCGGGAGGTCGCCCGCGGCGGCGCCGGCACCGTCTACGAGGCCGAAGACGAGTTGCTCGGTCGACGGCTCGCCTTCAAGGTCTACCATCGGGCTGGCGACGACCACGACCAGATCGCGCGGGAGGGCCGCACCGCCGTGTTGCTCAGCGGCCCTGGCGTGTTGCGCGTGTTCGACGCCAACCCCAAGGAGGGCTGGTTGTGCACCGAATGGGTGCCCCGAGGCAGCCTCCGCGACATCTTGCGCGACGGGCGAGTGGCCGACGTGCTGCCCATGGAACGCTGGCTACCTCGCATGATCGCGGCTCTCGAGCGAGTCCACGCCGCCGGGCTGGTCCACTCGGATCTCAAGCCGGGCAACCTCCTTTTTCGGTCCCCCGACGACCCCTTGCTCGGCGATTTTGGCAGCTGCGTACCCGCGCAGAGCACCAGCCTGGCCGGCACGCCGGGCTACCTAGCTCCCGAGCGGCTCGACGGCAGCGCCGCTCATCCCCGAGACGACGTCTACGCAGTCGGACGCATCATCGAAGACGTGCTCGCCGCCAGAGACGACGTCGGCCTCAGCCAAGCCCAGCTCGACCAGAGCGCGACGGACGCCGGGCGCTGGGCACCCATCGCCCTTTGCTGCCTGACTGAAGCGGCGCAGCGCCCGGCAAATGCCACCGCCCTCAAGACGCTGACCTCCGAGTAGGGCCCCAATAGGAGCAGAGCTCACCCCCAGGCGCCCCATCCGGACGCCCCATCCGGACAATTCAGTGCAGCCCGGCGATTTTCTCGGGCATGCACACGCCCAGCGCGCACATCACCAGATCGAAGTCCGGCGCGGAGCAGCTCACCTGGCCGGCGCAGTAGTCGTTGTAGGCGCACAGCCGGTAACAGGACTCTCCCTCGCCGATGGTGTCGGTGAAGGCCAGACAGTTCCAGGCGCTGGTCAGCCAGAGGGTCTCACTCACCTGGGTGTCGAAGAGGCAGACTTCGGCGCGCTGCTTGGGATCGTAGGCCGTTGCCGGACAAGGACTCCCCTCGAGCTTCTCATATTCCTTGCGAGTCGTGTTCAGCAAGTAGCTGTAATCACAGGCAAACGTTCGACCGCTGGTTCGCTCCACCCGAGAGGAGAGCCGCGGATCATCCATGGCGTGGCGACGCACGGTGCGCAACATGCCGAGCATCCGCACGTTGCCGTCCTTCTCCCCGGCGCCGGCGGTCAGCGATTCCATGATGGCGGTCATGCGCCGGTCGGCCTCTTCGTCCGGCTTGCCCAGCTTCTTGCCGTAGCCGATCCGTAGATAGCGGCGTGGCGTCTTGCCTGTGCAGGGCTTGAGGTTGTCCCAAAGCGCTGCATTGACCACCGGCGGCCGCTTGGTCCCGCGCACTTTGCAGGCTCCGATTGAGCCTTGCGGAGCCTTGCCAGAGGCCCGATCGGTGGGTTGTCCGGCCCCCTCGCCGATGAAGATGGTCGACGGGCATCCGATCAGGCCCGCCCCGAGCAACCCCAGCCCAAGCAAGCCGAAGCCCAGCGATGATCCGACGCGCCGGACGGCGCGGGGCACCCAGGCGGTTGTTTTTGACACCAAGAAACGGTCCGGCACGATGCTAACTCCGATGGTTAGGCGGATTGTCCCCCAGCGACACGCGGGAGGACAAGAGACTGACCTAGCGAGGGCCCTTCCATAAGGGCAGCGCTCAGCTCCTGTCGAGCAACCTCGACCAGCGATAGGCGTCGATAGTCCGGACCGGACCCCGCGCTTGTGCCACCGCCAGATCGACCACCCACCCTACCAATGTGTCGAAAAGGCGCTCGCCCAGCAGCTCTCTACCCAGCTCGGGCACCGGCTCCTGACCGTCCCACAGCCAGGGCACACCCCCCACCACCACAAACTCGATGGCGTGCAGCTGGTAGCCCAGCGCCTGACTCAACCGTCGGGTAGCGGCCACCGCCTCGTCCCGCACCGACGGCGCCAACCAGCTCTCGTCGTCATGCAACCGGCCTCCCCCCTGCGGTCCCTCCGTCTCGAGCAGCACCACCTGGTCACCACCCACGCAGACACCACGAACCCAGGCCTCGGGCTCGACCTGCTGCTGAAGCATCGTCACCTGCTGCCCACTGGCGTTGTAGGCGTCCCACAGACCCTGCAAATCCTGGACGACCACCTGCTCACGACCGCCGCAAGCCGCCGATCGCAGCACCGCCGGGTACTTGATGTAGCGGCTCACCTCCCCCCACCCGAGCGGGCACTCGAGGTTGCCCAGATCCTGCTGGCAATCCACCCCCGGCCCGTAAGCGTTCTGCGGCAACAGGGCCGTCCGGAGCGTGGGGATCCCGAGGCGAGCCGCCAGTGTCAGGGCAAAGAAGCGGTCGTCAGCGCTCCACCAAAAAGGATCGTTGATCACTTGGCAGCCCGCCAGCGCGGCCGCCTTCAGATACTGACGGTAGTGGGGCACCTGGTGGCTGAGCCGATCGATGATGACGTCGTAGCGGCTCACCGGCCGCTCGGTGCTCGCCCCGATCAGAGCCTTCTCAGCCGCGATCCCAGGCGCCCGGTTCAGCTGCTCGAGCAGCGCCACACCGAACGACTCTTCCCGCCCCACGACGAGCCCGATCCGCTTGGACATAGGTCCACCCTAGTGGAACCCGAGCTCGCAGTGCAGGGCGCTGAAACAAACCCGAGAGCTCCCAGACAGAGACGGCCCATGGAGAAACCAAGCGCCTCGCTCGCTTACTGTTCGCATCTCTGCATGGCGATGGTGCCAAGCGAGATGGCGCAGCTGCTGTTGCTGCCAGCGTTGGCAATCTGAGGGCAGGTGAACTGCATCCACACCCGGCCCGGCGCGATCTCTTGGTCATTGACGAAGAAAAACTCGCACTGGGGATCTTCAGGTGACGCATAGAGCTTGACGGTATCCAAGCTCCGGTAGGACACATCGCCCAGCGCCGGTGCACCCTCGCTAGCAGCAGCGGTGATCTGGCTCACGGTGAAGTCGAGGTACGTCGGCCCCCGCTCCATCGATCCCTGAGCCACCAGGTGCCCCCCCTGGTCGACAACGCGGCATGAGATCTGGGCGCCGCCCACGCCGTCAGTCACCAGCTCGGCGAGCGAGCTGTCGTCGGTAGTGCCGAGCTGAGCGTTGTGGGGCGCCACCGTACAGGTCTGGCCCCCCGTTCCGATGCTCTGGAAGACCACGCTGAGCGCACCATCGGCCGCGGGGGTGTCGTTCTCCGAATCCGAACCGCAGCCCAGCACCCCAAGCCCCATCGCCATACCCACCAGCCCGCAGGCCACCTCAACCCATCTCGCACCCCTGTCCATAGGGCCACCTCCTCGCATCGCAAATCCTACCATCTGGCGCCCTGACCCGGGTTCGACCAGAGCACGACGCTTGCTTCTGGCGACCTCCACGCAACCACTGACCCCCCACGAAGCCCCCGACCGTCACCTGCGCACCGCAGATACCTGTTGAACACCGCAAGCATGCGTTCTATACACGCTGCCGCGCTGCCGACTGAACCAGACAGCAACCCTGCCCGGCCAGCCAACAGCGCCTCGCTTGACCAAGGAAATAGCTCAGCAATATCCAAATCTCAGGCGGGTAGCTCAGTGGTAGAGCGTCGGCCTTACAAGCCGGTGGTCGCAGGTTCAAATCCCGTCCCGCCTACCAGGCAGGAGGGAAGCT
>JAUVCD010000632.1 GCA_030590865.1 Myxococcales bacterium
CTAGCTAGTTTCTGGCCCCCCAAGGCGCTGCGGTCTCGCGCGCCCCTGGCGGCTCATGATTGATCACATTCCTTGGGGCCTCGGCGCGGTCCGATGAGCCGCCCCCTCGGCGCGGCCACGCTTTGGTGTGGGCCGGCCCGATTGATGGGGCATGGGCGCTCAAAATGGCGGCTACTGTGCTGATGGTCGGCCTCTACGGGAGGATTCACCAGGTCGGGCACGGGGGACACGGATTTGGAGATTTGGGGGAGGGCACGGGAGGGAGGGCACGGAGTGGATTATAGGACGCGGCCGGCGATGCCGTGTCCAGCAGCCCCGGGCCAAGCGCCGTGTGGACGGTGAATGCCGCCGAGAGGATCTGATCCGTCAATCCCCCGTGGACCAGCTTGGCCCTCCTTCCCCCTGAGCTCCCCCCCCAAGTGGCGAGGCGCCCTCCGTGGTTTCCCCATAAATCTCCACTCCGTGCCCACCGTGCCTCTGTGGTGAGTTGCCGACCACGACAGCGCTCACCATGATGTGAACGATCATGAGCCTGGCGGGGCGAAGGTCGCGCGCGCCCCGGGTAGGCCTCAGGGAGCGGGTCCCCTAGACTGGCGTTGGGCATGCGAGTCTCCTGGGCAGTTGTGGTCGCGCTGGCGGCGCTGGTGTTGCTGGCTGTCATCGTCTTGGTCCTTCGTCCCGACAGTCACCCAACCCACCAGCCGGGCAACACCACGTTCCAGTCCTTCAGGAAGGCCAAACGTGCCTTGCCGCAGGTTTACCAGGGTCATCGGGAGACACTCTATTGTGGCTGTCGCTACGGCTCGGACCGACAAGTCGACCTGAGTAGTTGTGGCTACACGCCCAAGCGTGACAACCGGCGAGCTCACCGAGTCGAGTGGGAACATGTGGTGCCAGCGGCGGCCTTTGGGGCGAGCCTCGCGGCATGGCGTGACGGGCATCCGGATTGTGTCGATTCCCGTGGTCGGGCCTTCAAAGGGCGACAATGCGCCCGCAAGGTGTCCACCGAGTTTCGCTTCATGGAGGCTGATCTCTACAACCTCTATCCAGCCATCGGCGAAGTGAACGCGCTGCGCTCAGACCGAGGGATGGGCGAAATCCCGGGCGAGGCTCGGGAGTTGGGGCGTTGCGATCTGGAGCTCGCAAAGCGACAAGTCGAGCCGCGCCCTACCGTGCGAGGTGACATCGCCCGAACCTATCTCTACATGGACGGGGCTTACCCGGGCCGGAGCATTGTGTCGGCTCGGGACCGCCGGCTCTTGGATGGTTGGGCGGCTCGAGATCCGGTCGATCAGTGGGAGTGCACCCGGGTCCGCCGAGTGGAGGCCCTACAGGGCAACACCAATCAGGTTGTCGAGGCGGCCTGCGTCGAGCGCGGGCTGTGAGCGCCTGGCATTCTGCCCGAGCGACGACCGCTACTTTCTGCTCTTGAAGGGGTCGTAGTCGTCGCCGCCCTTGGGCGGCGGCGGAGGTTTGTTGCCACCCTTCTTGCCGCCCTTGGGCGGAGGGCTCTTTGGCTCGTCGTCGTCGCCGTCCCCGTCGCCGTCCCCGTCGTCGTCATCGTCGTCGTCGCCCGAGCTCTCGTCCCCGGTGGCGCTTGGAGCGGCGGCGACCGTCTTGGGCGCGGCCATCGCCGTCCCCGTTGCAGCGGGAGCCTGGCCCGTCGGCGTGGCGGTTGGCTCTGCCTTCGTTTCCTCACCGTCGCCGCTGCTCACCAGGGTGCCGATGATCAGGAGCAGCACCACCAGACCAGCGATGCCGGCAGCGATGACCAGCTTGCGCCGTTGGGCGGGGCCCTTCTCGAGGGTCGCTAGCTCGTCGATCGTGGCGGTGACCAGCGAGCCACTCTGTGAGCCAAACAGGGGATCGGAAGGATTGAAGGTGCCGTTCAGGGCCGGCCGCGACTCCCCCCCAGCGACCGATCCGGTGGCTGAGATGATCGCTGATTCGGACAGCCCGAGAGCATTGGACGAAGGCCCCGGGCCGGACGGTGCCCCGATTCCGGCGGTCGTCACCCAAGACGGTGCCGTCGGTGGCCCCATGATTTGGCCTGGGTCGGAGGGCACGATGCCAGGGCCCGAGTAGCCTCCCTCGCTCATCGGGCCTACCAAGGTGGCGTAGCTCTCCGGCGTGATTCTGGCGTAGGCTTCGGCCATCTCTTGAGCGCTGGCGAAGCGTTCGTCGGGCTCGACCATCAACGCGCGGCGTAGGAAGTCATCGACGCCCCGCGGCAGATCTGGGGCGAGCTCAGTCGGCGGCACGTACCGCCCGGTGCAGATGTTGACGCCTAGGTCGTTGGCGTTCTTGCCCCGAAAGGGCAGTTTTCCAGTCAGGGCGCGATACAGGATGATGCCCAAAGAGAACAGGTCGCTGCGAAAATCGATGTCTGGAAGACTGCGTATCTGCTCGGGGCTCATGTACTGAGGCGTGCCTACCAGCGACCCCTTCTCGGTGATCTCCTCCTCGTCGATCTCCGCGGCGGCGGCGGCCTTGACGATTCCGAAGTCGAGGATCTTGACCAGCTCGCCAGAGCGGGTCCGCACGAGGTAGAGGTTGGCGGGCTTGAGATCCCGGTGCACCAGGCCCGCGGCGTGTGCCTCACCGAGCCCCAGGGCGGTATGGACCAACAGGCGCCCCGTTTCCTGCAGCGGCAACCGGCCCAGCCGTTTCAGCCGCCGTCGCAAGTCCTCACCGCTCATCAGCTCCATGACGATGAAGGGCGAGCGGTGATCGACGCCATAGTCGTAGATCTGCACGATGTGCGGGCTCTGCAACCTGGCTACGGTCATCGCCTCTCGCTCGAAGCGCTGCCGGGCCGATTCGGAAGAGGCGAAGGCCGGCGCCATCAGCTTGACGGCGACTTCCCGCTGGAGCTTCCGATCTGTGGCCACCCACACCGAGCTCATGCCGCCGCGGGCGAGGGGGCGGTTGAGGGCGTACCTCCCGAAGACTATCTGGCCGGCCTTGTAGTCCTTCACCTGGATATCCAATTCTAGGATAGGCCCTGGGCCAATCTGCCGGTACTTCTCTGGTGACCCGTCGGTCCCCTTCGCAACCGGGGCGCGTCGATGATAGCGTGTGATGGGTCAGCTGTGCGGCTTGTTCCTGAGGGTTTTCGGATGTTCCATCGCCAGCGGATCTGGCTCCGCTCGATCTACCTGTGCATCGTAGTCGGGGTGCTCTGCCCCTGGCTTTCGGCGGCCCATGCCCAGTCCGACGCGGACCGAGCGGCGGCCCAGGTTTTGTTCGACGAAGCCCAGGAGCTGAAGGAGGACGGCGACTTCGAGGCGGCGTGTAAGAAGTTCGAGGCAAGCCGAGCGCTCGATCCGGCTCCGGGGACCCAGCTCAATCTGGCGGACTGCTATGAGCGGACCGGCCGGACCGCCAGCGCCTGGGTGAACTACGTCGAGGTCGCGCAAATCAAGAAGGGGGACAAGCGTCGCGCCGCCTTTGCGCAACAGCGCGCCGACGAGCTCAAGCCCCGGCTCTCCAAGCTGCAGATCGGAGTGGCGGATCCGGTGGCGGGCATGGTGGTCAAGCGCGGCGACGTCGAGGTGGCCCGGCCGACCTGGGGGGTGATGGTTCCAGTGGACCCTGGCGCTTACGAGATCTCGGCCACTGCACCTGGCAAGCTGCCGTGGCGCAGGACCGTGGAGGTCGAAGAGGAAGGTGAGGAGGCGGAGGTCGAGATCCCGGCGCTCGTCGATGACGATACCGGTGGGGACGACGACGACGATGCGGATGACGACACGACCGTCACCCCTGATGGCGCTGACAGTGGCGGGAGTGGTCAGCTCATCGCCGGTGGCGTCATCGGTGGTCTGGGACTGGTGGGTGTTGGCATCGGCGTAGCTTTCACAGCCATCGCCCATTCGGCCTACGACGACTCTAAGGACGAGTGCCTGGCCGACGAGCCAAATCGTTGCAACGCTGACGGTGTCGCGCTGCGCGAAGATGCTCAATCGGCGCAGACCGTCTATGCGGTGAGCTATGCGGTCGGCGGTGCTGCGCTCGTTGCTGGGTTGATCACCATCTTGGTGGCGCCACCAGCAAGCGATGGCGACTCAGACGATGAGGTCGGCATGGGGCTGGCGCCCTGGGCTGCGCCCAATGGCGCGGGCCTGCAGCTGACCGGGCGTTTCTGAGCGCTTGGTCGCACCGGAGCGGCATCAGGGTCAGCCCCGCTCTTGGGCGTGCCTTGGAGATGGGTCTGCTAGTGCGATAGCCTGCCACCATGAGCCGTAGAATCATTGCTGGGGCAATTGTCGTAGTGTCTTGGTTGGCTGCTGGGTCAGCCCAGGCCGCCGAGTGGTGGGTCGACCAAGCCGCCTCCTCGGTTGGCGATGGGTCTGAGTCCCTGCCGTTCCAGACGATCAACGAGGTCAAGACGGTGCTCACCACCGGGGACACCGTGTGGATTCGTGACGGCGTCTACCACGAGACCGTCGACTTCTGGCATGTGCCCCAAGGAGCCGGCGAGCGGACCACCCTGCGTGCTGCTCCGGGGCACGGTCCGATCATCGACGGCGGTGGGGTGCAGGGGTTCGTGGTGCAAGCCGGCGAGACCTCCCACATGACCTTTCAAGGATTGACCCTGCGCAACGGCAGCACCGGTTTTTCCTTCTATTACGCTGATTACGGAGAGGTCATCAACTGCGTCACCGAGTCGGTGGGCGGTGCCATCAGCTTCTACCATGCCAGCCACGGCACCGTGTCGGGCTCGAATCTCGAGGGCAGTGTGGCCGGCAAGGAGTCGGATGGGACGGTCATCGAAGACAATGAGATCTGGGGCAGCGGTGCTGAGGGAATCACCCTTCATGCCGACTCGAAGAACTGCCGCTATTCCCGGAACATCGTGCGGGACAACACGTCGGTCAACATCTACCTCGACAGCATCAGCCATACGATCGTCGACTCGAATCTGGTCTACATGACCGATCCCAGCGCTGGATCCACCGTGGGGATCATGCTCGCCGACGAGTCCTACGACAACGTCACCGCCCCAGTGCTCACCGACATCACCATCATCAACAACGTGGTCATCCACAACGAGTCAGGCATCCGGTTCTGGGACGGCCACTTCGCGGGACAGAGCGCCTTGCGGAACGTGATCATCGCCAACAACACGGTGGTCAATAATCGGACCTCGGCCATCAAGTGGGATTCCGGGCCCCACCAGAACACGGTGGTGCGTAACAACATCTTTGCCGCCGAGGCGGGCGCGGGGCTGCTGATGTTGCAGGCCAACTCGACCGATGGCGTCACCTTGGACCACAACCTTTGGTACCTGCCCGAGATCTCCGCTCCTTTCCTGTGGGGGTCGACCTCTTATGACCACCCAGGTTGGGTGACGGCCACCGGTCACGGTGAGGGTGATGTGCTGGTCGACCCATCCTTCGCTGGGGCATGGCAGTTGCCGGCTCAGAACTTGGCGCTGGTCGAGACCTCGCCGGCAGTCGATTCGGGGGTCGCGATTTCAGAGGTGCCCCACGATTTTCTTGGCGGCACGCGGCCCTTTGGGGATGGCTACGATATCGGTGCCTTCGAATATGGCGCGGCGCCAGGGGGCAGTGGAGGTGCAG
>JAUVCD010000204.1 GCA_030590865.1 Myxococcales bacterium
CAAGGCGTCCCGCACCCGTCCTCGCAACTTGAAAAATAGGCTGCCGGCCAAGCTTCGGCACAAGCGTGACTCGGTCGTTCGCTGTCCCGACGGCGACTGTAGTCTCTGAGGGGATTCCCCCTGCGCTCGGTGACCCATCCGGGGTCGGCGCAGCGTTCCTCGCTCGGCATGGGTGGTGATTGGCTACCCATGCCGCAGTGCGTTTGTTGCTCTGGGATCGACGCGCAGCACCGGTGGTGTTCGCCCATTGCAGCGGAGCTGCGCTTCAGTCACCGCTGCTCATCGGCGCTCGTGCCCGTCACTCGCTGCACCAGGCGGTCTACTGCTTGAGCAGGTGGTCGATGATGGTCTGACGTTCCTCAGCTGTGAGCTCAACCGTCTCGTGGTCGGCGGCGAGCTTTGCATCCAGCTCTTCTGTGGTCAGCTTTCCCGGGACCGGAGCGTCGTGGCACTCCACGCATCGAGCGGTCACCAAGGCTGCTCCTGGTGCTCCGGAGGTCGCGTCGTCCGGTGCCGTGTCCGTGGTCGCTGTGGTGTTGTTTTCGCCGTCGTCGTCACTGTTGGCTGGAGCGTCTGGCGGAGGTGTCGGCCCGCCACATGCGGCCAGTGTCAGCGTCGTTGCTAGGGGAAGCAGGATGGTCTTGCCGAGGTCGATCACGAGAGTCCTCCACACGTCGGGTCTAGCAGCCTGGCCGTTGAGCCGGCATCTTCGCTGAGCAAGCTATGCGCCGCTCATGGCGTCGTCAACGTCGCCTGGGTGACTGCGGTGGGTGGGGTATTGTGGGGTTAGGTGTCGACCAGGCGACATCCCATTTGCCTTCGTCGGCTGGCGGCGTTTGGATGATCAGGTGAAGAACGCACTCCGTGGGTTGTCGATCTTGGGCGTCCTCATCGCCTGCAGCTGCGGTGGGGCCTGGAGCGCTGAGCCGCCTCCGACCAAGGAGCCGCTAGATCCAGGACAGCCGGGCGCTGCTGAGGCCACGGGTGGACCAGACGAAACCGGGGCCCCGTCCAAAGGAGGGCAGCCGGGCCAGTCCGCTGGCGCCAAGAGTAAGGATGCTCCTGAGATCAGCCGCTCAGGCGGCGAGCAGGGTGGGCTAGTGGTGTTCTGGCCCCGGGTGATTCCTCGGACTGACGATCCGGCGATCCGCAAGCTGGCCGGCGAGCTTCAAGGCCAGCTCGTCACGCTGGCGAAAAAGGCAGCCCCAGGGCGCAAGCTCGATGTACGGCCCGAGCCTGAGCGGGTCTGCCCGCGCGCCGGCTGCGCGGCGATGACCCTCGGCGTGCTCTTGGTTCACACCGGCGGTGGTTGCACGGCCCTGGGCCTGGTCAGCGGTGCTGGCACGGGAGAGCAACACATCGTCCCCTGGGCCGGCGTGGTCAAGCTGACACAAGACCGGATCCCCTTTCGAGACCACCCGGAGAACCAGGTCACGGTGCGTGACGCCGTGCCTTGCAAAGTGCTGGTCGCCAAGCTCGCCGAGGCCGAGGGCGACGTCGTCAAGGCGGTGGGCGAGGCGATCAAACGCTGATGGCGCCTAGCGTGGCTTGAGTAGCGCTACGGCCAGGTCCAAGTAGTCCGCTTCGGTGACGATGCCCAAGAGGGTTTCGCCCTCGTCCTCAACGAGGACGCAACCGATGCCCTTTCGTCGCATCCGTTTGCCGACGTTGCGCACCGGCTCGTCAGGACCGACCGTGATGACATCGCGGTTCATTATGGCGGAAACCTTGGCATGCTTCTGAATGAACTCGTTGCGAGCCTCGGTCATCTCGGACAGAGAGCTTGCCGAGGAACGCAGGATGTCACGGTGCGAAAGCACGCCCAGGATCTTGCGTTTGTCGTCAACCACCGGCAGGTGCCGGAAACGGAACCGCTGCATCGTTTCTTCGATGTTCTGGAGCGAGTCGTCATCGTTCACCACGAACACCTTTCGGGTCATGATGTCGGCCACCGTCTCTGGCGGGAATTTGCGGGGGGGCAGATTTGAAACGGGCTCTGGGCCCATCGGTGGGGCCCGGTCCGACTTGGGTGGCGGCAGGTCCCGGGAGCCGCCTGGCGATGGCTTTGCGCCTTTCTTGGGCGGTGGGCCAGGGGGGGCCACGGACTCGGACACCGGTTCAGATTCTTCGGAGGCGAGGTCATCCTCGTGCAGCTCCTCTGGCTCGGAATCAGGCGCTGAATCGCGTCCTGACGGCGGCTCGGACGAGGGCGGGGCGTCCGATGAGTCAGGGGCGTCGGAGGGGGGCGTGGAATCAGGTGCGTCGGACATGGGTTTGCCTCCTGTGGGTACGCTGGGAGTGTGCAGTGGCAGGCACGGATCGTCCAGCATTTGTTGGGTCGCCAAGCCCGCAAGTTGTCGACCTGGTCTCGGAGCGGTTCTAGCGTTGCTGGCCGTTTGCTGCGCTACCGACGGGCTTCAGCCGGCAGCAACTGCTCCAGCTGCCAGGTGTGGAGGCGTGCCCGAATCCGCGCTTGGTTGAGCGTTTCTCGGAACTGCATTGCGAAGCGGGCTCCTGTCACCAGCAGCACCACGCCCGAAAGGGTCAGAAAGCCCAACGTCGCTGCAGGTGGCAGTCGCGCCACCCAGGGGGTGATCACCAACGACTCGCCTTGAAACAGGTAGGACTGGCGAAGCAAGCCGAGCATTTGCAGCGCTGCGGGTGCCACAAAGGCCAGGCAGCCGACCCAGACGGGCCACCATCGCACCCGCTTGTAGTTCAGCATGAAGGCAATGGTGTGGACCGCCGCCATGCCTGGGACCACCACCAGCGGGCCAAAGAAGGTAGAGATGCCTGCGATCATCATGGTGCCGGCGAAATAGGCCGGGTAGAGCCCTTGTTGGGTCGGGGGCCACAATCGTCCGACGGCAAACATGGCGACGGTGCACAGCACCACTAGGACCGTGAGGCCAGCCAGAGCGGTCCAGCTGCGTACGCCCATCCACATGGCTACCGGTACGAACACGAGCAGGCTGCCATAGCCAATGGTGCCCACCGTGTTGATGCTCCTGATATTCTGGTGCTCCTCTCGCTCCAGCCCGCGCGCCACCTCAGGGGGAATCGTCTTCGGTGGCGCGGTGAGCATTTGCAGCAGCAGGCGCAGCGCCTGGTCGTTCTCTGGGTCCAGCGCCACCGCCCGGCCGATCTGGCCCATGGCCAGCTTTCGGTCTGCCAGCGACTCGCGGTAGTTGGCCCGCTCAGCAGCTTCGGCTGCGGCTTCGGCGTGAGCCCGGGACAATGAGCGGCGCAGCTCGGCGTCGCGATTGCCCTCGAGAAAACGATCGATGGTCGCCACCATCTCTGCCACCGTCTCAAAACGATCGCCGCGCTGCAGTCGCGTCGCTCTTTCACACACCGCCACCAGCTCCGGTGGCAGCTCGGCATCGGCGGCCACAGCCGCTGCCTTCACATCCCGCCCCTCCAGAGTGACTACAGCCCGCGCTTCGGCGCTGACGCCGGGGTTCAATCGCGTGAGCGTCAACAGCTCGAACAAGATTGCCCCGAGGGAGTAGACGTCGCTTCGCTCGTCCACCTGAGTGAGATCGCCTCGCACTTGCTCAGGGGCCATATAGCCTGCCGTGCCCAGCAGTGAGCCTGTCGAGGTAGCGTCAGCGAAATCTCGGCCCGTGCCGATCCGCTCCCCGTCGTCAGTGCCCGCCACTTTGGCTATGCCCCAGTCGAGCACATAAACCTCGCCGAAGTGTCCCAACATGATGTTCTGGGGCTTCAGGTCTCGGTGCACCACGCCGCGGGCATGGGCGTAGTGGACGGCTTGTGCGGCAGTGATGAATGCGGTGAGCAGCTTGTGACGGCCGAACCGCTGCGCCAAAGCGAGGTCGGTGCCCGCCAGGCCGTTGATGACCTCCCTCAAGGTCACGCCCCGTACCCGTTTCATGGTGAAGCAAGGGGCGCCGTCCACCGTGCCGACGTCGTAAAGGGGCACGATCGCCGGGTGCTCGAGCTGCCCCTGGATCCGTGCCTCCCGAACGAATCGGGCACGCAGCTGAGCATCATCCAGCAGCTCGGGGCGCAGTCGCTTCAGCGCCACTTGGCGGCCCAGGCAACGGTCGGCAGATGCCTGTACCTCTCCCATGCCGCCTCGGCCGAGCTCACCATCGTCCTGGTAACGGTCCTCATCGAGCACCGGCAGAAGGCGGTCGTCGAAGGTGACCTGCACGGGAGCGGCGGAGGCCGATCCGTCTGCTGCGGTGGCTAGCTCCTCGCGGTCGGATGGGCGACGACGATTCGTTGGTGTGGAGTCGAGTGGATCGTCCGACTTCGCCATGGTGCGAGCCTATGCTGGGCGCAACGGCAAGGCCAGCGGATCCCCTTCAGCGCTCGGGCAACGGAGCGCTCCACTGCACGACTTCGTCCACCATGATGTGGCCCCAGCCGGCCATAGAATCGTCGACGATTTCCAGGACGCCAAGCTTTCCCTGGTAGGCTTCTATGGGCCATTCGCGACGGCCGAGTACCTCGAAATTGTGTCCGGTAGCCGACTCGACGACTTCACCATCGACGAGCAATGACACGCGCAGCCGATCCGGATCCCGTCCACCACCCACTCGTAGCAGCATAACCTCACCTTTGAGCGGGAAGGCTGGCGAGACGATGCGACCGGTGGCGTGGTCTCCCAGGCGGGGAGTCCATGAGCTCAAATAGGAGCCGCTGTGACCCCGAACGGGTTGCTGACCCATGGGCATTCCGATGGTCGGGGCATTCTGAAAGGCATTACCAACGGCTCGCCACCGGCCGAGCTCTTTCTGATTGAAGTGTATCTCGGTGCCAGGCACGTAGCCCATTGGCGCCCGATCCTCGCGAATCCACAAGCCTGGGACCTTCAACGATGCTGGAAATTCGGTGAAGATGCGGTACCCGCGAGAATGGAGGTCGCCGGTGACATAGCCCCATTTCACATAAGTAGGCTCATGAGCGAGCAGATAGTCTCGGGAGCCGAACTTCTCGTGACCTGGCTTGCCGAGGCCGAAGGTCTCGACCGCTTGGTGAGCGACTTGGGGATCGGTAATGCCGTAGACGTCGACGACAGGCAGGCCGGTAAAGAAACCGGCGGACCCAATGTCGCCCAGTAGAATGGTGGAGCCCGGTGGTGCCACTTGGCCAAGCCACTTCATGTACCTTACGTTGTTGTCCACCGTCTCCGCCCAGGCGAGGATCTCCCTCGTGTAGGGGCCGCGCTCGAAGCCACGGACGGCAAAATGGTAGAAACCATTGGCGAGTCCAGCGACGGACAGCCCTACGGCAGTTGCAGCCACAGCCGTTCGCCTGGTGGCCCAGCGCCATGGTCGGGTCGTCTGGACGACGTCCCGAAGGCGCTTCAGGCCGGTGCCCACCAGCAGGTAGATGAAAGGCAGTAGAACGACATAGAAGCGATGGCCTGAATAGAAATCGCCGCCCACGTAGATGACGTAAGCGCTGTGGAGCACGATATAGAGCAGCAGCCAGCGAACGACGGGCATCTTCAGCCACATGCCGGCTGCCAGGGCTACCAAGGGGAGGTAGAATCGGTCCTCGGCGAAGCTCCTGGTGTACTCCAGCCCTCGGGGTATCGCGGCGAAGGTATCCCCCACCTTGAGATAGAACGTGTTGGGCAACCAGGCACCATAGTAGGTGGAGCGCCACAAGAAATACGCGCCGTAGACGAGCGTCCAAACGGCGGCGGTCGTGGCGGCTTGTTGGAGGAGGCCCTTCCGTGTCTGGTCCCGTCGCCAGTCGTCAGGGAGCAGTGCCCCGCCACCTACGGCGGCGACAAATGCGCCGAAGAAGAGCCCGCCGTCGGGACGGGTCATGGTCACCAAGGCCAGAACTATCCCCAAGACCACCGCGCGATGCCGGTGCCGGCTCAGCCAGACGTGGACTCCGGTCAGTGCCAGGGCGATGAGTAGGTGGTTCTCCAACCCGCTCATTGCGTAGCCGAGGTAGGCATTGTCGAGCCCACAGAGGATGAGCACCGCCGAAGTGGCTATCCAGTCTCGTGACAGCACTTTTTGCGCCACGGCGTAGACCAAGCCCAGGTTGATGACGGCAATGGTGACGTTCAGCAAGATGACGCTGGCCGTGAAGTCGATCGCCAAGGCCTCGGTGATCCAGTACAGGGGAGTCAGGATCGCGACCCACAGGAAGTTCGTGTAGCCCTCGACCCGCTGCCCTTGGTTGAAGACTAGGCCCTCGCCGAGAGCCCAGTGCTTGGCATATTGAAACGAGATGTAGGCGTCGTCGACGACGTTGTAGTGGTACAGCTCGGCGAATCGGGTGGCGGTCACCGCTACGCTGATGGCGGTGAAGACCAGCACCCACAGCGCCGGATCTCGCAGGTCGAGGATCTCTTGGCTGGGCTCGCTCTGCCTGCGCATCTCTATAGGCGGCGGGTCACGGGTGGTCGCACCGAAGCGCGCTGACTTCACCTGTCAGCTTGGTCTGGTAGCCCCGGAGGTCGAGTGAACCGGCGAGTTTGAGCGTTACTTCGCCGGGCCCATCGAGGGGGCCATCCGCCTCGACTTTGAATCCGTCACGCCCCGTCGAGCCACTTGGGAAGCTCGGGAAGATGGCGCCCTGGAGCGAAGCGAGCTTGAGCGCTGGCGGCTCTCCTTCGATGGTCAGGTCGAGGTAGAAGTCGTAGCCCTCGGCGACGTCGCTGGCGCAGTCGTGGGGCGCCTGGGTGAGCCGTAAGAAATGCTGTTTTCCATTGGGATGGAGGGTGGCCCCGTTGACCGGTAGCTGGCGACCGGCCACCGACAGGATGAGCTTGTCCTGAGGACGATCCGCCTCGTCGCGAGCCACTCTTGGGCAGTGGCTGGCTGTCAGATCGCCGGTCCACATGATGGTCTTGCCGGTGGTGCCGTCTAGCAGTGCCAGCTCCAGACGCTTGATGTGGACATCCTGGCCGGCGACCGTCAGCTCGCCCACCTGGGCGCCTTGTGCTGTGAGGCCGCGGCGGCCCTTTGAATCTGCTACTTGAGCCCCGGCAATGCTCCAGTGCCCTAAGGAGCCATCGGCTTGCAGCGGCTGCATGAGCCAGACGTCGAGTAGAGTGGCGCCGGTCAGCATGGCACCACCAGGAAAGCCGCTCGCCAGCGAATCACAGGACAGCGGCGCGGTGGACAAGGTGATTCGGAGCGCTGTCTCACCCTTGGTGCCGATGGCCAGCGCCGCTTGGTGCGCTACCGGTTGATCATCAATCGACCATCCAGTGGTGGGTTGGGTAGGCCTGGCAGTGCTGGCGCTGGCTGCGGCGGCCTTCTGTTGGCCTGGCGCATCGCAGCCCATAGCGACCAAGAGAACGAGAGAACAACAGAGATGAGCCAGTGGTTTCATAGGGTGCACGGGAGGTTGGGACAGCGGTCCGGTCGGCGGCCTAGCGTAGCAGCCTCGGCTCGATGGGTGGACTATCGCCGTGACGGTTGGCGCTATCGCCCTACAGTACTGTCCCGTGATTCGCTATCGTCACCAGATGTCGCCCCTGCTCGCCAAGCTGGTTGCCGTCGCTATTCTCATCCCCAGCCTCGGGGCTTGTGACAACCGGGCCCGCTGCCCCAAGGCGCCGCAGACCCCCTCGCCCAAGCTGGCGCACTGCCTGGCGCCGCGGCAGCGGGTCATCGATCTCACTCATCTGATGCAAGAGGGAATGCCGGTTGGGCCCGGCGGAGTGCCGTTCAAGATGACCCGGGTGGTGGACTACGATCAGGGCTATCGAATGCACAAGCTCGAGGTGGGAGAGAACGTCGGCACCCACGTGGATGCTCCGGCGCACTTCGCCGAAGGCAAGCGCACCATCGACCAGATCCCGGTCGATGAGCTAGTCGTCCCTGCCGTGATGATCGACGTTCGTGACAAGGTGAAGGACAATCCCGACTATCGGGTCTGCGCCAACGACGTGGTGGATTGGGAGGCGGTCCACGGGCCTGTCCCCGTGGGTGGCTTGGTGATCGCGAACACCGGCTGGCACAAGCGCTTCGTCGATCCGGAGAAATACCTCAACCAAGACAGCCAGGGGGTGATGCATTTTCCAGGAATCGCGCCCGAAGCCGCGCAGCTGCTGGTGGAGCGGGACGTGATGGGCATTGGCATCGACACCCTCAGCCTAGATGGTGGCGCCGCCCAGGAACTCGCCACCCATCGCATCATGCTGGCGGCCAACAAGGTTCAGATCGAGAACCTGTCGAACCTCGACGCCCTGCCCGAGGTAGGCGCTACCGTGATCATTGGCGTGTTGCCCTTGGCCAATGGCACTCAGGCACAGGCGCGCATCATTGCCCTCGTCCCCGAGCTGGAGGTGCTGGATGATGAGGCGCCGGAGGCGGGTGCGCTGAGCGCCGCTGGGTCCGGCTTCCAGGGTGCGGCTATCCGGTGACGCGCTGGCCCAGGTTTTGGATTATCGTGCGCCCGATGGTCTGCCGTCCTCGACTGCTGATGGGCTTCCTAGCAGGTGTTGCCGCCTTGGCACTGGTCAGCTTCGCGGCGGCTCAGTCCTCTGGTGCTGGTGACCTGGGAGCGAGCGGCGAGGTCTCAGAGAGCGGCAAGGCCTACCTGACGGTCCTGCTCGATCCATCGGAAGCGCTGCTCTACATCGATGGTGACCTGCAGCCAGCTGGGTCGGCAGACAACATTCTAGTGCTGTCCCCTGGGGAGCACCGCATCGAGGCACGCTTCGGTGGCTATGCGTCGGTGTGGCGGGTGTTGACGCTGCGCGCCGGGCGGCAAAACGAAGCTCTGAAGCTGAAGCTGCGCCCCACGGGCGGCGTGCTCACCATCTATGCCCTCGACCAGGCAGCGACCCTGGAGATTGACGCAAAGCCAGTGGGGCAGGGGCAGTGGGAAGGCGTGCTCCCCATCGGCGTGCACACCGTGCGGATCACCGATGGCGACAAGAGCCGGCAGCTAGCCGTGATGATCACGCCGGCCGGCGAGCACCAGGTGATCCAGGAGCAACACGGCGAGCTGCGCACCAACTCGCCGCCGCCAGGCAGTAGCAGCGTATCCCGTCCCTATCGACCACCGCTGACCAACCCGCCGCGGCAAGGGTTCTATGTGCATGGCTACGGCGTTCTACTCACCCCGGTTACGTCGGCGGTCGACCATGAGCGCAGCGACCGAGTGCACGGTGGGCCCGGCGGCTCGCTCCGCATCGGCTACCGCTTTCTCGAGTGGGTGGGTGCCGAGTTGCTGGTCCAGTACTCGGCATTGAGCGTCACTGGAGCGCTGCTCACGGGGCCGGACGCCGACTACGACCTCGGATCAGCGCGGGTTGGCGCCGCCTTTCGACTCATGGTGCCTTCCCGAACCGTGGTCCGCTTCATCGCCACCTTGGGCGGAGGACCCGTGTTCGACATCCTGAGCTGGGCCCCCAGCACCTCCGGCACGGCCTATCAAGATATCGACGGCTGGAACGGTTTTGGCCAGCTCGAGCTTGGGGTGCAGTTTGAGTGGGTCGGTCTCTTGGCCGATTTTGCGGTGCAAACAGCGATGCAGTCGACCGGTGGCCTGGCGGTAGCTGAGGTCGGACAATCGGCCTTCGGCGGCCGTCCCATGATCACCATCGGCCCCATGCTCGGCCTGGGCTATGGCTTCTGGTGACGTGGGCGTGTGGCGATGGACCTGGCAAAAATAGAGAAGCGGTTGAGGCAAGCGGCAGGCGCCGTACTCGCCGATCCCAGGCTGGTGCGTCGGGTGATCAAGCACCACCGCGACGCCTCTGGCGTGGTGCCCCACTCGCGCTGCTACGCTCTGCGCCGGACCGAGCTGTTCTCGATTATCGATCCAGCTGAGCTCGGCGAAACGGTTGGACCGCTGCCGGAAGATGTCATCTTGCTGGCTCGTCCAGCACCGCGTGAGCTGAGCGGTCGCAGCGACGGTGCCGTCTTGACCCGCTTGTGGCGTGCCATCTTCCACGCCCGGGTCCACCAGGTGTTGGAACGTCGCATCGCCGCGGGTACTTTCTCCGACGCTGAGGTCCGCAGGCGCATCGACCGTATCGGCCAAACCGAGTTCGACGAGATCCGAGCCATCTTGCGCCACGATGATCTCGTGCTCCCGCCCTATTCGGACCGTGAGGTCTACGTCGAGTTCGCCGCGTTGTATTACGAGCTCCGCTACTTCGCGCCAGGGCTGCTGATCACGACCTTTCCAGGGCTATCGTCGGTCCAGCGGGTCGATGAGGTGCTGGCCCAGGACATCGACGTTCTGCCTTTGCTGGAGGACCGACGGCCAGCCGAAGTCGAGCGTCCAGCGGCGACGGCTATCCTCAAGGGCACCTCGGCGCCGAGTTTTTCGGCACCGGCGTCCTTCGCCCTCACCGACCGGCTCCCGTTGCGAGCGGTCACGCCACAGGCTCACGCCCGCTTGTTGCGCCGCGCGGATGCGGCCCGCCAGCGGGGCAACGACGTACAGGCGGCCTTACTGGCGGGCAGGGCCGCCGCGGTGGATGATCAGAAGTTAGCCCGGGAAGCCCAAGCCCGGGAGCGTGAGGCCGTGACCGCTCTCGGCGGCCGGCTGGCCGCCTCGCTGCGTGGCTCCTCGTCCCAGGCCGGGACTCGCAAACAGGCCGATTGGAGCGCGCTGCTGTTCCTACTGAGCGATCGCGCTGCCGCCACCCGGGCCATGAGCTATGCCGTGGAGGCCCGTCTCCTTTACACGTTGCAGCGGGCAGCGGTGACTTTCGAGCGGCCTGACCACACGGTCGATGTCGCCACCTGGATCCTCAGCCGAGGCAAGCGCAAGATTCTGCGCGAACTGCCGGCGACCAGGGAAGTGCTAGTGGCTCGACACATCGCCGCCGCGGCACGGGGGGTACGGCAGGTGCGCATCTCTGCTGCGGATCGCAAGCTCCTCGACAAGCTGCTTCGCTGGGCTTCCGAGCGGGCGGAGCACAACGTGAGGGTGGCCCTCGGTCCGCGGATTCGCGGTGTCTTGGATGAGGTAGAGCTGGTGGCCAAGAGCGACCCCGAACGGTTGGGTCGGGATAAGCTCGTCGAGGAGCTGCTGGACCAGATCCTCGAACGCGGCTTCTTGTCCTTCAGCTTGCTGCGCGATGCCATTTCTCGCAACCAGCTCAAGCTCGACGACCTGAAGGGAGGTCGGGAGCTGCTCCGCGGCGATGCGCTGCTCAAGGCTGACGCCCAGCTCGCCATTGAGCTCGATGGCATCTACGAGCGCAGCGACTGTTATCTGCGTGCCCTGCAGAAGGTGAGCAGCTTGCCCTTCGGCACTCGGATCGGTCGTGCGATCACCTTGTATCTGGTCCTGCCCCTCGGCGGCTCATTCGTCGTGCTCGATGCCATCGGGCATTTGGGCAGCAGTGTGCTCAGTTGGTTCGGCGCCGGGCCCATCCGAGCGTTGACGCTGACCTCTTTCTTGGTGACCGCGGCAGTGATTCTGGCGGTGATTCACAGCGCGCCCTTTCGCGCCTTCGCCCGCCAGGTCTTCGAGATCCTCGGGTTGATCCTGGCTACCGTTTTCTTACGGGTTCCCCGAGCCATCGCGACCTTGCCGGCGGTCCGTAGCTGGCTTGCCTTACCGCAGGTGCGCCTGGTGCTGCGCCGAGTGGTCGCGCCGGTTCTGGTGGGCCTCTTGGTGTACGTCCTGACGCCCTTTCGCGACCGGGACCTCAGCCTCGGGATTGCCGCGGCGCTCGGGAGCTTCGCGGCCTTCAGTCTGCTGATGGGGTCGCGCCTCGGTGTTTGGCTCGAGGACTTAGTGCTCGAGCAGTTGGCCCCGACATGGCAGGTCGTCAGCCGCCAGTGGCTGCCCGGCCTATTCCGGCTGATCACTCGCTTCTTTGCAGCCCTCATCGATCTGTTGCAGCGGGCGATGGCCCGGGTCGACGAGCTGATTCGCTTCCGCAAGGGGCAGGGCTCGGTGGTGATCGTGCTCAAGGGAGCGGTGGGCTTGGTGTGGGCCATGGTGGCCTATTTCATTCGGCTCTACGTCACCCTGCTGGTGGAGCCCGAGTTCAATCCCCTGAAGCACTTTCCGGTAGTGACGGTGGCTCACAAGTTGATGCTGCCGGTGACGCTGTCGCCCCAGCTATTGGCGGCGGTCAGCGCCCCCCTGTCGCCCTTTGGTCCCATTGTGGCGGGCACATTCGCGGGCATCACGATCTTCTTGCTGCCCAGCGCGTTCGGCTTTCTAGCCTGGGAGCTGAAGGAGAATTACCGCCTCTACCGGGCGACTCGTTCCGAGCGCCTGGGCGCAGCGCCCTTCGGGCCCCATGGCGAGACCATGCGGGGGTTGCTGGTGGCAGGCCTGCATTCTGGCACTCTACCGAAACACTACGAGCGACTGAGGCGGGCGGCGCAGCGGGATGACGAGACTGCGGTGGCCAATCGCCTCTTGGGTCGCACCGTGGCGGCTGAGCGAGGCGAGGGCGGGCTTGGCCGTTTTCGTCGAGGCATTCGGGAGGTCGAGCGCTCGGTCCGACGGTTCGTGGAGCGAGAGCTGATCGCGCCCCTCGCGGAGGCCCGCCGCTGGACCTTCGGCGAGCTGCGGGTCACTCGCTTGGATCTGAGCTCGAACCGCATTCGGGTCGAGCTCACCTGTGACGCCTTGGGCTCCGAGCCCGCCGAGCTCACCTTCGAGGAGCAGTCCGGGGTGATTGTGGCGGGGATTCCCAAGGCAGGGTTCATCACTCAGCTGTGCGGCAAGTCGGCGACCGGTGCGCGGCTACTGGAGAATGCCCTGGCCGGCCTTTACCAGCGGGCTGAGGTCGACCTGGTGCGTGAACAAATTGAGGCCATGCTGGATGTCGGAGCCAACTACGACATCGCCGCCGAGGGACTGGTCGTTTGGCCGGGGCGGGACTATCGCACCGAGCTGGTCTACCGGCTCGACGTACGCCGTGGGCGGACCATCAAACCCAGGATCCGTGGCATCGGGCCGCTCCACCCGGCGCGGGTGATCGATACCCGGCAGTTGCTCTACCGTGCTCAGAACCTGTCCTGGCTGGCCTGGGTGGGTGCATGGGGTGCTGCTGACCACGAAAGCGCCGAGATCCCTCGGCTGCTCCACGGCACATCGATCCTGCCCCACAGCGAGGTCGATGCGGCGGCTGAGGGCGGAGCCCCGACGACTGAGTTGCAGGCCGCTGGCTCAGCGGAGAAGGCGGAGGTGCCTGCCGGTGAGTGCGAGGATCGAGTCACCGAGGCGATCGTGTCCGACCCTGGGCCTGCCGACCAGGCGGCTGAGCCCCAGCAGGTCACGGACACCGTGGTGATGAATGATCCGGACGACGAGTCGGAGGCATGAGTATCCTGCTTCTGGGCTCGTCCTGAAGTCCGAGTCCGGGGTCGAGGCCGAGTCCGGGGCCGAGTGCGAGTCCGAGTCCGGGTCCGAGTGCGAGTCCGAGTCCGGGTCTGAGTCCGAATCCGAATCGGATTCTGAGGCGGACTCGGATCCGGAAGTGGATCCGGATGCGGAAGCGGATCCGGATGCGGATCCGGGGTGGCTCCTTCGCTTGATGG
>JAUVCD010000799.1 GCA_030590865.1 Myxococcales bacterium
GCCGCGCTCGCAGGCCCTCAGACCGATGGCCTTGAGGATGTGGCTCTTGCCGGTGCCGGGGTCGCCGGTGATGAGCGCATCCTCGGCTCGGTCGACGAAGTCGAGGCGAGCAAGCTCGAGGACGGTGTCCTTGTCGAGGGATGGCTGAAAGTCCCAATCGAAGGCCTCGAGGGTCTTGCGCTCGACCAAAGTGCTTGTCCTGATACGACGCTCGATGCGCGCCTGGCGCTTGGTCGCGACCTCGGCACCGAGCACGTGCTCGAGCAGTGCGGTGTGACCCGGACGCTGTTTCCGCGCCCAGGCGAGTCGCTCGTCGAGGTTCTTGATCGTATGGGTCATTCGGAGAAATTCGAGGTGGCCTCGCAGCCGGACGATGATCTCGTCCTCGGTGGCGCCGGTGCGCGGGCTCGACGCTTTGCGGCTGCGTGGAGGCCGACGGGATGGGGGATCATTGGTTCGGTTCGCCATGGTCACTGTCCTCCTGGTTGCTCTCGCTCTCGGGCACCGCTTCGAGGTCCGTGCCCGGCAGCCGGTCGTACTCGGTCAGAGCACGCGGCTCGGTTCGGTGATTGCCGATCAGCGCCTCCAGGTGCTCGGCCGTCTCGGCCGCGACATACTCGTCGAGGGTGCGCGGCCGGTGGCGGGCCTCGACAATTCGTTCGACCGACTCGTAGCCGAGCGCTCCGAAGCGGGCGGCGTGGCCGAGGGCCGCGTCAATGTCCGATGTCGCGTAGCGCTGGCGCAGAAGCAAAATCCGGCGCGCTGCATGGCTCCAGTGCCGAGAGCGACCCACACTCAAGGCGCGAAAGAAGTCGGTCGCGCCCTGACCCATGCCCTCGTAGACGTCGCGCAGTTGGTCGAGATCGATGGCGGGTTTGCGCCGGCGCAGTTGATGAAGGCCGGCAGGGTCGACCGAGCGTCCGGCACCTCGTGGCTCGAGCTCGTGCCGGGCGATGCATTTGAGATCGGCAGCGTAGACGTACAGCTCGTGCTGGGTGATCCGCACCGGCAGGATGTCGGTGACGTGGTCATAGGGCACCGCATAGCGATTGGCCTGGTAGTCGATGAAGCCATCGATGCTGCACACGTGATAGACGACACGGGCGGTGTCGTACGGGTGGCGCGGCAGCGGCACCAGGTGGGGAGCTTCCTCAGCGAAGCGCTCGAGGGCACTGGTGTCCTTGGCGGTGCGCTTGCGATGATCGACGGTCTGGTCGAGCCATTGTCGGAGCTGACGGCGAAAATCGGCGAGGTCGCGAAACTCACGGCCATTGAGGAAGGAGCGCTCATGCTCCCAAAAGGAGCGCTCGACGCTGGGGCGCAGATTCGGACTGCCACGAATCGCCCAGGGTCGCATGTCGTAATGGACGCAGAAGGCGAGAAAGCGCGGATTGTAAATGGGCTGGTGGCCCTCCCAACGGATCGCGACCGCCTTTTGGCCGTCATACTTGCACCGCTCGGCACAGCCCCCAAAACGCTCGAATGCCCCGGCGTGGCCGGCCATTAGGGCATGCACGTCATAGCTCTCGTACGCCTGGAAGTATTTGCGCTTGCTGTGGACGAGCACATACGAAAACAGCTGCACCTTCTGTTTGCCGGCGTGGGTGAAGCTCAACTCGTACGGTGACCAGTCGCTCTCGGCCATCTTGCCCGGACCCCAGTCGGGTGTCTGAAGGCTCGGCGTGGCCTTGGGCTTCGGCCTGAGCTCGCGGACCAGGTTCTTGATTGCCGTATAGCCACCGTCGTAGCCGACCTTGCGTAGCCTCTCGAAGACCCGCTGTGCGGTGATGTCTTTGTATTTGCCGAGCAGCTCCTTCACCTGTTCCCGGTAGGCGTCGGTTTTCTTCGGGCGCGGCGCACGCTTCGGCGCCGGCTCGAGCACCGAGTGCGGCTGCTGTCGCGCTCGAGCATGCTCGAGCAAGATCTTCCGGACGGTGTTGCGGCTGACGCCGAGCGCTCGAGCAATGCCGCGGCGACTCAAGCCGTCGGCGCGCAGCGTCACCGTCTGGTGGCTGAGCTCCTCACGGTTGTGCCAGCGTTGCATCCACTTGGTCCTGCAGGGTCAGGGAGCGGGCGATGGCCGCCCCGAGCGCCTCGAGCAGTGGCGCGAGATCGGCGAGGGCCTCACGGGTGACTTCGGCGCCATCGACGGCAATCGGCCGACCGAGCAAGCGGACCTCGAGGCGCACCCCGGCGCGCATCAACGTGGCCACGTCGGCCAGCAACAGCTCGCGCTCGGAGCGAGGGCGAGTGGGTCTGGCGACCTCGACCGAGAGGGTCTCGGGCCACTGGTGTATGAGCGCACCGCGCGCCGCGTCGCTGCTCAGCTCGCGCAGCTGTCGCACCAGGGCCTCGGTTTGCCGCGTCGTCATCCCCCGTCCGATGACCAGCTCCGCGGCTTGCCGTTGGTTGCCGCGCGGCAACGCCGCCACCGCGATCGCTGAGCGCGCCGACAGCAGCCCCAGCCGCACGTCGGCCTGCACCGCCTCGTCCAATCCCTCGACCAGCACCAACCGCCGGCACACCCAGCTCTTGTGCCGGCGCAGCAGTCGTCCCACCGCCCCCTGGCTCAGCTGGTGCTCGCGGCACAGCGAGCGAACGATCCAGCCCTCCTCGAGCTCCGTCAGACTGCCATGCTCATGAAGCGAGCCGATCACCGCCGTGGCGGTGGCCGCGTCGAAGCCAAACACCCGCACCCGCAGGCTCGCCCAGCCCAGCCGCTGTGCAGCCCGGAGCCGCTTGAAGCCGTCGATCAGCTCCAGCCCACCGTTGCCGTCAAAGGCGGCCACCGCGGTCAGCTGACCGTGCCGTTCAAGTGAGCGGCGCATGCGCTCGTCGGCGGCCGGCCGGCATAGCCGCAATGGACTGAGCCGATGGCCAAGCTCGCCAAGGACGATGGGGCGGCTATGCGATCTGGGGCGCTGCACGCCTCACTTCGAGCACGCCGCCGCAGCGATCACCATCGTGGTCCGTGACACCTTGTCCCAAGAAAACGCCCAAAACCTTCGTCATTTTCACGGGATAGAAAATCCACCCGGCGCGTGACCGACGGCGCCTGACTCCGGCGCGTGTCTCGATTTTCGCCAAGCTTGCCGAGCGATTTTGCGGACTTCTCGCTCCAACCCGGCGCGTGACACGTCCATGAGCCTGTCCCACAAATCGTCGAACTCCTTCTGTGATTTCCGGCTCTTCTGAGCATCACCCAGCGCGTGACACGCCGCGCCGACCGCCCTTGCAGGCTCGCTCCCGGCATCGGGCTCTTCTGCCTTCGCCGCACTCAGACCCCCCAGCCGTTGCTCCTGTCGGCAGCGGCGCTGCCGCTCCCGCTCCTCGTCACGGTAGCGCACCGGCTCACGTGCACGCCGAGCTCGTCCCTGCTTCGCTCGTCGCTTCAGCCGGCAAGCCGTACTGCACACTCGCTGCTGCTTGGCCAACCTCGCTGGCGGCGTGAACCACCGGCGGCACTCCGCGCACCGCTTCCGAATCGTCGCTCGCTTCGACATCGTGAGCCACCTTCGGCCGGCGGACCAGATGGATCACGATCCCGCCGTCGATGCACGGCGGCTTCGGCCGTCAAGTGGATCACTACACCGCCGCCCGGTGGGTCACGCCAAGCCCGCCGCTGAAGCCATGGGAAGGCGTTGGTGATCTGTTGCGCCGTCCACTGCGTGCTCGGGTTGGCGGTAACATTGACGTGGACGATCTGCCGGCGACGGTGTGCCAGCACGACGAACACGTACAAGACGTCGAAGAACACCGTCGGCACCGTGAAGAAGTCCACAGACACGAGCGTGTCCACGTGATTGCCCAGAAACGAACGCCAAGTCTGAGACGGCGGCTTTCTCCGACGCGGCATGGTC
>JAUVCD010001048.1 GCA_030590865.1 Myxococcales bacterium
GTACGGTCTTCGAGACGGCCAGGGAATTGTGCACGCTGCCGGTCGTGCTGACTCCAGTCACGTCCGGCTTGGCCTCGGTCAGCGCCGTGATGAACGCGTCAGCGTTCGGCAATCGTTGGGATCGCTGGCGGGTCATGGCGCGGCTGATGGCGAGCGCCAAGGCGGGCGACACGTCGGGGTTGATCTTCGTCAGATCAGGAGCGTCACGCTGGCAGATGGCCATCACCAGACGAGCGTATGAGCGCTCCATGAAGGGGGGGGCGCCTCCCAACATCTCGTAGACAATGGCCCCCATGGCCCAGATGTCGGAACGGTGGTCAATCTCGTCCAGCGCTTCGACTTGCTCAGGTGACATGTAGAGCGGAGTGCCCACCACAGCGCCGGCCTGGGTGATCCGCGCCGACTGCTCGAAGTTCGGTCGCTCCAGCTCCGTTTGCTCGATCAGCTTGCTCAGACCGAAGTCGACGATCTTCACGTGCAACAGATCGTCATCCCCAGCCATCAAGTAGAGGTTCTCGGGCTTTAGATCCCGGTGGACGATGCCGGCGGCGTGAACCTTCCGCAGTCCCCGCAACGCCTCGATAGCGTAGCGGACGGCGTCTGCCACCGGGATGCGCCCGAGCTGCTTGATGCGCTCACCCAGATCGGTGCCGGCGAGCAGCTCCATGACGAGGAAGGGGCGTCCGGCGTCATCTCGCCCCCAGTCGAAGACCTGCATGATGTGGGCGCTCTGCACCGCGCTGATCGCCCGGGCTTCTCGTTGGAAGCGGGCCAGCGACGTCTCGTCCTGCTGGGCACTCATGTGCAGGAACTTGAGCGCTACCGGCTTGCCGATGACGATGTTCTCCGCCTCGTAGACGCTCCCCATGCCGCCTGAACCGAGCAGGCGCAGCACCTGATATTTCTGCGCAATCAGCGTCCCGACGCGGTCATCGACAATCTGCTCTGGGCTGCTCACTTTGGGGCTGGCGATGTTAGCCCGGATCATGGCCGGACGCAGCCCCATCACGACGGCGGCAACCTGCCGTCCCCGTCATGGGACCAGGTGCGCATCCCCAGCCGTCGCGCTATGCTCGCGGCGCTGTCGCCTTGAAGCGACCGGAGCAGTCATGAATGACGACGAGAAAAGCCAGCCGCGTTTCACCATTGTCCTCCCTGATGGACAGGTCGCCCGGGTGCCACTCGAGGTTCTGGAGCAGCACGTGGACCCAGCAGCTCGTGCCTGTCACGGCAACGGTCC
Organism: Myxococcales bacterium; assembly: GCA_030590865.1. Lineage (GTDB taxonomy): Bacteria > Myxococcota_A > Polyangia > Polyangiales > Polyangiaceae > JAPYTK01. The sequence goes on from JAUVCD010001048.1 coordinate 1,241, forward strand.
CCCTAGGCCCTCGGAGCCCGAGGAGGACGATGTAGTCGCCCACCACCTAGCCGCTGACCCAGCCACCGGCACCAGCGACTGGCACACCGACTATGAGTACGGCGACTGCACCTACACCGATAGCGTGGGCTTCGCACAACAAATTCAGGCCTGGCACCGCCATCCGCTCGGAACCGAGTACACCGAGCTTTACGAGGGTCGCTGACCCGAGCTGGCGCCTCGGGACCCGCTCGAGGCGGTCCACAGCACGATCCTGACGCCCCAATCGACTCACCAGGTCGTTTTGGTGAAACAAATCTGGGCTGGGCTGCGTCCTACCTATCCTGTGCAGCGCGCGCCTTGGTTGCGCTGCGCCAGCATCACGACAAGCACGTGTGCTTTGCAGGGGTGTCGCGGTATGCTCGCGGCGCTGTCCGGCTACGATTTAGGGGAGCTCCATGGCCCAGAACGACGACGAGAAGCCACGGTTCAACATCCCGATGCCCGGCGGAGGGGTGGCCCGACTACCCCTCGAGGTGTTGGAGCAATACCGGGATGATGAGGCCCAGACGGGCCATGCTGAGCCTCCCTCAGGCAACGCCATGGGGGCCAGCCCCAACGACTCCACTCGATCTGAAAGCACGGACGGCGGCCTTACGATCAACATTTATGCTGGAGGCGGTCAGGTGCGCATCGAGCAGCACCATGAGCCAGCCGAGGACGACGTCGTCGCTCACCACTTGGCCGTCGACGCGGCCACCGGCACGAGCGAGTGGCATACCGACTGGGAATACGGGGAATGCGAATATACCGACGAATCGGGGTTTCCACAGCGGATCCAGGCCTGGCATCGCCACCCCTTCGGCACCGAATACACCGAGCTGTTCGAG
>JAUVCD010001020.1 GCA_030590865.1 Myxococcales bacterium
AGGTCTGCGACCCGAGCACCCAAACCTGCGTGGACGACCAGTGTACCGACGAGAGCTGTCCCGACGGCTCATGGTGCGATCCGGTGACCGGGACCTGTGGCGATGATCCCTGCTCGGGGGTCCAATGCCCGGATGGCCAGAGCTGCACCAACGGTGACTGCTTCGATGACGGCGGCGGAGGCGGCGGCGGCAGTGGCGGAGGTGGCGAAGGGGGCAGCACCTCGACCTCCACCCGCACCAGCACCAGTAGCGGTCAGGGCGCTACCGACAACGATGGCGTCTTTGGGATGCCCACCGGTGGCGGCGGTTGCTCCTGCGATCTAGGCGGTCGGCGCAGTGGCGCTCCGCTTGGTTGGTTGGCGCTGCTTGGTCTGGGCCTGGTCGCGAGCCGGCGGCGCTCGGAGAGGAGCCAGTCATGAAGGGCTTGCGCTTCAATGGTCTGCCCAATCTGGCGATGGGCCAGCTCTCCCTGGTGGGTGCGGCCCTGGTCGCCGTCGTCCTCTCGACGACCGGCTGCGAGGACGCGCCTTACTGCTTCGGAGACTGTGACGAGACGACGACCACCACCACCACCAGTGTGGGTGGTCAAGGCGGGAGCGGGGGCGGCTGCATGTTCAACTGCGGCGGCTCGACCTCCGGTGAAGGCGGTGGCGGAGCCTGTCAGCCCACCAATGGCGGCATCGAAGCCTGTGATGGAATCGACAACGACTGCGACGAGAGCATCGATGAAGATTTCAACATGGAGTCGATCAAGACCTGCGGCACCTGCGAGAACGACTGTCTGCTCGAGCTGCTGAACGCCGATCCGGCCTCGATTACCTGCACTTGGGACGGCACCGAAGGGTCACCAGGCACCTGTGCCTTCACCGAGTGCGCCACCGGCTACTTCGATCTGGATCCCAACGTGCCCGGCTGCGAGTACTACTGCGGCACCCAGACGGCCAACGACGATACCTTGTGCAACAACAAGGACGACGATTGCGACGGTGAAAAGGACGAAGACGTCGACCTCTGCAGTGACGTCATCAACTGCGGCGCCTGTGGGTCGGCTTGCGTGGTGGTCAACGGCACCGGAACCTGCGTGGATCAGGGGCAGGTTCCCTGTACGCCGGCTAATACGGAGTGCCAGATCCTCGATTGTGACGACACGGACAGCGATTCGCTGCCCAACTGGTACGATCTGGACGGCTCTTACGCCACCGGCTGCGAATACGAGTGCGAGATCACCAACAACGGTGACGAGATTTGCGGTGACGGGATCGACAACGATTGCGACGGGGCGATCGACGGGGTGGACACCGATCTGTCGGCTGACCCCCAGATCGGGGTGGTCTGCTACGGCGATCCCGACGGGTGGTGTGCCGATCAGGCCAACTCGGGCTTGACGGTCTGCGTGGGCCAGCAGGTGCTCTGCCAGGGCCCGAACGTGAAGATCGAGAACCAGATCGCCGAGACCTGCAACAGCATCGACGACGACTGCGACGGCATCGTCGACGACAACCCTGGAGATGCGGGCAACGCCTGCGGCGTCAGCAACATCGCGCCCTGTACGCTCGGCACCGAGCAGTGCCAAAACGGATCGCTGGCTTGTCTTGGCGCCATCAATCCAGGCACCGAGGTGTGCAATGGCATCGACGACGACTGCGACGGCCAGACGGACGAGGGCTACACGTCCGCGCCCTGCGAGCCCACGGCTAATCCCCCGGGCCTGGTCTATGGCGGCATCAGTGTCTGCACCGAGGGGCAGATGCAGTGCGTGGCCGGGGTGGAGACTTGTGTCGGCGGCACCGGACCGACCGGTCAAACCGACGCTTGCGGCATCGACTCCAACTGTGATGGCCAGCTAGACAACCAGCCGGATCTTCTGAACGACTCAGCCAACTGCGGCTCTTGCGGCAACGACTGCATGACCGGCTCGGTCAACGCGCTGTGGGTGTGCAACGGATCGGGCGTTTGCGTGTTCGATTCGTGCCTGACGGGCTGGCACGATCTGGATAGCAACCAGACCTGCGAGTACTCCTGTCTGGCCACCGGGTCGGAGGTTTGCGACAACATCGACAACGACTGTAACGGCCAAACGGACGAGGGGCTCACGGCACCTGGTCCGACCCAGGTCTGCGGCGTGGCACCGGCAGCGACCCGGCCTGAGTGCACCACCGGCGTGACGGTGGCGTGCCAGGGCGGCACCTGGCAGTGCAGCTTCCCCAACGGGGTGTGCAATCCCACCTGCGCCGGCGCCACCGAGATCTGCGACACGCTGGACAACAACTGTAACGGCAGCTTCAACGAGAACGTGCCGGACTTCGGTTTGCCCTGCGT